>JAISXU010000024.1 GCA_031270395.1 Oscillospiraceae bacterium | reverse complement strand
CGGGAGTCGAAAGTCACGCCCACCGCTAAGCGGCGATTTATTCCGTCATACGTCACAAAAAGCCTCGCGAATACACAAAGTATTCGCTGCGTTTTTTGTATAGTCTGACGAAAAAATCGGCACGCTTATCGTCAGACGGACTTTTGACACCCGAACCAGAATTTACTTACAGCGAATCGTCGCTGTGTGTGCTTACGCGCTGTGTAGTATAACACATAATCCATTACATGTCTATAAGGGTGCCCCTGCGGGGTATTTCTGTCCGGCTGTCCGGCTGTCTGGCTGTCCGGTGCTGTCCGGGTCGCCCGTGCGGCGTTCCGCCGCACGGATGGGACGAGAGAGCAGTCCGTGAGGACGAATTGTTCATGCGGCCACGGGGGTATATAATTTCGGCACAAGAGGGAAGACCGCCTCCGCGGGTATGGCGAGATTCAGACTCTGCCCCGAGGCAAACGACCCGCTGGCGATGCCTACGGCAAAGCCGTGGCTGTCGATGAGCGGCGCGCCGCCGCTGCCAAAGGATATGTGCGCCGTAAACTGTACGAGGTCCTGCCCTTCGACGGCGCGCGACGGCTGCGATACGACGCCCTGTGTTATCGAGTTGCTAAACCCGAGGTGGTTGCTTATTACAAATACGGAGGCGCCGGGCTTGAGCGTGCCGGAGCGCGTGAGCTTGAGGCAATCGTACCCCTCGCCCTCCACGCGTATCACGGCGACGTCCGTTCCAGCGTCATACGCGACCACCTCGACCATCTCGCGCTGTGAGCCGTCCGCGAGGGTGGCGGTCACGTGTTCGCTGTATTCAAGCACGTGCAGACTCGTCGCCGCCAGCCCCGATGATGAGATGAAGAACGCGCTGCCCGTGCGTATATGCGTTCCAATGGCGTCGTAGGTGTCCAGCTGCATCACCGCGCCGGAGCGCAGGGAATATATCTCATCCGCCGAAAACTGCTCCGGGGGCGACGGGCGGACTCTGTACTCCGGTACGGCGGCGCGTACCGCGACGGCCGCGGCCTGCGCGCGCGTGACTGTGGCGTCGGGACGGAACAGAGCGTATTCGGGGTCGCCCGTGAGCATGCCCGCGCGGTACAGCATATACACGGACTGCCCGAAGCGCTCGTCCGGCGAGACGTCCGGTATGCTGCAGTCGTCCTCCGCGCTGATAGGCGCGTACACGTCCGGAGGCAGCGCGTTACCGACGAGCTCCGCGAGCAGCGCGCGCGCGGCCGGCGCCGTATAGCTCACAAGCGGCTCGGCGACGCCCCATCTTATCGCGGCGTCGGTATACGCGCCGTACCACGGCGTCGCCGGTTCAAAGCCGAGACTTTTCCCGTGGTATATCATGTGCAGCGTGGCGGCGAGCTTAACAGCCTCGGCGACTGTCAGCTCGCCGCCGGGGTCAAAAACGCCCCCCGGTCTGCCGTCCATCAGGCCGTATTCATACGCCGTCTTGACATATTGCGCGTACCACGCCTCCGGGTCGACATCGGTGAAGCCGGCCTCCTCATAGACGCGCGTCGGCGCAAACGCCTTCGTCCCGCCGTCCGGCGCCGCGAGGGCGTCATTCCGAAAGCCCGGGACGCACGTCAGCAGCAGCGCTGCCGCCGCCGTCAAAAAGCACGTGAAAATCTTCATATCTTTACAAGCCTCGCATACTATGTTAGGATTATGTCGGTTATATCGAGATAAACGGGATCGCGGGAGCGAATGACGGAGGGAAAAACGTATGTTTGCCGCTAAACGCCGCAATGAAAATAACGGGAGCGCGCCGGAAGGCCGTGGGCGGCGCGGGGCTTCCGGCAAAAAAGGCCGCTCGGCGCTGCGGTACGCCGTCCTCGCGTTATGCGTCTGCGTGATGCTTGTTTCCGGCTACAAGCTTATCGACAGCATGCTCGAATATAAAAAAGCGGACGACGCGTACGGCTACATCGAACGTGAATTTGTCAAGCCTCCGCCCAATGTCAGTCTCCCCGGGGAGACGGCGCCGCCCGAGCCGTCGTCCCTCGCGCCGGAAACTACGCCGCCGGCTGTCGCCGTCCCGCCGGGTGAGACGGCTTCGGAAGAGTCCGCAAAACCGAGCTACGTGGACAATCCCGCTCCGGACTATTGGCCGGAGGTGGATTTTGAGGGTCTGAGCGGCGTCAACTCCGATTTCGCGGCGTGGCTGCTGTGCACGGGAACAAACGTGAATTACCCCGTCGTACACGGCGCGGACAACACATATTATCTGACGCATCTGTTTGATCACAGGCAAAACGGAGCGGGTACGCTGTTCGTCGACTATCGCAACAAGCGCGGCTTTTCGGACAGGAACACCATAATTTACGGTCACAACATGCGCAACCACAGTATGTTTTGGACGCTGTCCCTCTACAGAAATCAATCATTCTACAACGCGCATCCGGCGTTTCGGCTGCTCACGACGGACGGCAATTACGAGATACGGCTTTTTGCCGGTTATGTCGCGGCCACAAGCAACGAGGCGTGGCGGGTATATTTCTCGTCGGACGACGATTTCCTTGAATGGATTGCCTCCCTGAAGGCCGGCTCGGCGTTCTCCGCCGACGTTCCCGTGGGGGCGGACGACCGCGTTGTGACGCTGTCCACGTGCGTCTACGATTTCAACGACGCGCGGTACGTTCTGTTCGGCAAGCTCGTACCCGTCGCCGGCAGCGAGGACGCCGCGCCTGTCGCCGGCAGTGAGGACGCTGTGCCCGTCGCCGGCAACGAGGAGGCCGCGCCCTAGTCGGTAATGCTCTTGTAGCCGGCAAACAGCTCCGTTTCGACCTTCTCGAACAGCTCCCCGACGTCCCACTTCTCGGGCGCCTGCTTGAACAGCATCTTGTCCGGCGCGGGCGTGGAGTACAGCCCGACCATATTGCCGCCCACTATGAACACGGAGCCCGACACCTTCTCAGACTTATCCGACGCCAGATAGACGACGAATGGCGCGACATATTCGGGGCCGGGCGTCGCGCCGAGCTCCATAAACGTCTTGCCCTCCGTAATAATCGGCTTGTCCGCCGTGGCCTTCGCCGCCTCCAGCTCGTATGACGCGCGCGTGAGCGCAAACGGGGCGAAGCAATTTACGGTTATGCCGTGCGGACGAAGCTCGATGGCGGCGCCGCGAGTCAGCCCGACGACGCCCGCGTTCGCGGCGCAGTATTCGGCGTGCTTCAGCACGTCGCCCAAAAACGCCGGCGAGGCGCAGTTGAGTATCCTGCCTGATTTTTGTTTCTTCATGTACGGGATGGCGTACTTCATCGTGTGGAAGTACCCGCGCGGCTTGACGCCGTTTACGCGATCCCACAGCTCGTCCGTGATGTCCTCGAGGTCGGAAAAACCGAAGCCCCCGGCGACGTTGCAGAGGATGTCTATGCGCCCATACGTGTCGGCAGCCGTCTTTATCAGCCTCTCCGCGTCCTCTATCCTCGAGATGTCGCCGAATACGGCCGTCGCCTCTCCGCCAAGCGCCTTAATCGCGGCGGCCGTGGTGGCGGCGTCGCCGTTCTCGGTCTCCATCCCTTTTTTGAATGTCTCCAGCTCCGCCGGAGAGAGCTTCTTCACCTGCTCCTCCGTGACCATCGACGCGCCCGTCGAGCCGGGCTTTCGGTTATTGGTTACTACCTTAGCGCCCTCCTCCGCAAACGCTATCGCGATAGCGCGCCCTATGCCCTGACCGGAGCCGGTCACGACCGCCACCTTGCCCTTTAGAATATCGCCCATCCGTAAAACTTCCTTTCATACAATAGTGCGCTCCGCCGCCTTAACGGCGCGGTATATTTGCCTCGCGGCGGCCGCGCGTCAATTATACCATGACGCGAAGCGGCTATGGTATAATGTGTCATCCCTCGGCGTTTGCCGCGCAGCGGTGAGCCGATGGGGACAGCAATGTAGAATGCCCACACCGTGGACATTCTACCACAAGTAATCCGATACTGCAAACCCGGAGGCGTTGGCTTTGGCAAAAAACAGAATAATTTCTTGCATACGTCCGCACACTCTGCTATTATTAACCGGATGAAGAAGGCAGCTGTATAAAAAACGCCTTTTTGGCGGCGCGCGTTTTGAAGGGAAGTGCTTGTGAGCGGTGAAAGCTGTTATACTGGCGGGCGGATACGGTACGCGCATAAGCGAGGAATCGCATCTGCGCCCCAAGCCGATGATAGAAATAGGCGGCGCGCCCATTCTGTGGCACATAATGAAGTATTACTCGCGCTATGGAGTGGACGATTTCATAATCTGCTGCGGGTACAAGGGACACATGATAAAGGAGTTTTTCGCCGACTACTACCTCCACCGCTCGGACGTGACGTTTGATTTTGGCAACGGCGGCGGCATGACGGTACACTCGAACGTGGCGGAGCCGTGGCGCGTGACGCTGGTGGACACCGGTCTCGAGACGCAGACGGGCGGGCGCATAGGACGCGTGCGCAAGTACGTGGGCGGCGAGCGTTTCCTCATGACGTATGGCGACGGGGTGTCCGACGTAAACCTCCCGGAGCTTATTGAGACGCACGGGAGATCGGGCATGACGGCGACGCTCACGGCGATACAGCCGGGCGGGCGGTTCGGCGTGCTGGACATCAACGACCGCGACGGTACGATAACGGGCTTCCACGAGAAGGCGAGGGAGGACGGCGGCTGGATAAACGGGGGATTTATGGTTATGGAGCCGGAAATATTTGATTATATCGACGGCGACGAGACTATACTGGAGCGCGAGCCCCTGCAGCGGCTGTCCGCGGACGGCAAGCTCGGCGTGTACAAGCATTTTGGGTTTTGGCAGTGCATGGACACGGCGCGGGACAGGACGCTGCTTGAGACGCTGTGGGACGGCGGCGCCGCCCCGTGGAAGGTTTGGGAGGTGTGAGTTCCTTGGAACTGATAGCGGATAAAATCAATAAATCCTTTGGAGAGAAGCGTGTGCTGCGCGACATCAGCTTCGCCGTGCGCCCGGGCTCGGCGTTCGGACTCATCGGGCGCAACGGCTCCGGCAAGACGACGACCATCAGGATAATCATGGGACTGTTCCCCGCCGACTCCGGAACCGTGACGGCGGACGGAGAACCGTCGGGCAAGGTGGCCGCGCGCTTCGGGTATCTGCCGGAGGAACGCGGTCTCTACCCCAAGCGCCTGATATCCGAACAGATGACGTACATAGGCCAGCTCCGCGGCATGACCGCCAGTGACGCGCGCCGACGCTCCGTGGAGCTGCTGGAGCGGCTGGAGGCGGGCGAATACTACAAAAAGAAGATCGACACGCTCTCAAAGGGCAACCAGCAGAAAATACAGCTCGCCATAGCGCTGCTCAACGACCCCGAAATAATCATACTCGACGAGCCATTTTCCGGCTTGGACCCCGTGAACGCGCACATCCTGAAGGAGCTTGTCACGCAGCTCGCGCGCGAGGGGCGCACAATCATATTCTCGAGCCATCAGATGGCGCACGTCGAGGAATTTTGCGACGATATTTGCATGATCGACCTCGGACAAGTCGTGCTCTCAGGAAATCTCAGGGAGATCAAGCGCACGTACCCGCGAAACCGGTTGCTCATCACCGCCGACGAGGGCGACGGCGACGCGCTCAGGCGCGCGCTCGGGAGCGTCGCGGCGGCGCCGCTGCTGGCCTCCGTCGAACACACGCCCCGCGGCGCGCTCGCTACGCTGCGCGTCGAGGCGGAGCGCGGGCGTCTCCTGTCCATCCTCACGGAGGCAGGCGTCCGGATCGACTCCTTTTCCGTCATAGAGCCGACGCTTGAGGAGATATTTATAGAAAGGGCGGGCGGCGCGAATGAAACAGCTTAAAACGGTTTTCAAATTCGAGTATCTGGGTCAAATACGCAGCAAGTCGTATATTGTCATGACGGTGATTCTCCTCGTCGTGATGGCGGTCGGCGGCAGCGTGCCGGCTATCTCGGGTCTGTTTAAGAGTATATTCGGCGACGGCGGGTCTAAGGAGCCCGCGGAGCTGAAAAAAGCGGCGATCTATGACGCCTCGGGACTCTACACCGGCGACGTGCTCTCCGCGTTTTTACCGGAATACGAGTGGATCGCGCTTGATACGGCGGACGGCGTGGCGGAGCGTATAGAGGGCGGGGAATTTGAGTCCGCGCTCGCGATAGACGGGCTGAATTATACCGTGTATGAAAAGCAGGAGAGCATCGCGGCGGTTGCCGCCGAGGCGGAGGTAATAGAGGCTATGGTGCGCTCGGTGTACCAGTCGGAGGCGCTGGCGGCAGAGGGCATGTCTCCGGACAGAATAGCCTCCGTGCTGGGAGCCTCTCCCGTGGGCGAGTACGTCACAGTCGGTAAGGACTATTTCCAGAATTACGCGCTTGCGTACGCGTTAGTTATACTGCTCTACATGTCAATTATGTTGTACGGACAGATGGTACTCACGTCCGTAGTGACGGAGAAGTCGTCAAAGGCTATGGAGCTGCTCGTCACCTCGGCGAGGCCGATGAGCCTGATGTTCGGCAAGGTTTTCGGCACGGGATTCGCCGGCCTGACGCAGTTCGGCGCGTATATGCTCTGCGCCGCCGCCGCGCTCGGGCTCAATCTGAGAGGCTGGGAGATGATGTCGCCCGTGATGGCGGGCATCATAAACTCCGCGTTTGCGGCGGGGATACTGGTGTACGCCGTCGTATTCTTCCTGTTCGGCTTCTTCTCGTTCGCGTTCATCTACGCGGGCCTGGGCTCGACTGTCAGCCGAATGGAGGACGCCGGGAACGTGACGGTGATACCCATGATACTCATCCTCGCGGCGTATCTGCTCGGAATATCCAGTATTATGACGCCATACGCGATCTATGTGCGCATCTGCTCGTACGTCCCGTTTCTCTCGCCCATGATCATGTTCGTGCGAATATGTATGACGGATGTGCCGCCGTATGAGATCGCGGCCGTCATAGCGCTCAACTGCGCGTATGTGTTCGGACTGGGCTATATAAGCGCGAAGATATACCGCGTCGGCGTCATGATGTACGGCAAGGCACCCAAGCTGCGCGACATAGCGCGATACGTGCGTCAGGCATAAGCGAAAAGATAGAAATAAACGCGGACATGTGGTATAATGTTCGCGGTGCGAACATTATACGGGGCTGTCCCCCTCGGCTCGCCGCTGCGCGGCAACCGCCGAGGGCTGACACATTGTACCATAGCCGCTGCGCGTCATATGGTACAATATCCGCAGAGCGGATATTGTACCACGCGCATGCGCCCGCTGTGCGGGCGCGCGCTTAAACTTTGAGCCGCGGCGCGGGACGCGCCGCATGGCGATGTATCATAAATTGCTTTGCAATTTATGATACAATATGCCAGTTAAGGAAACCTCTCGCCCTATCGGGGCAATTTTGCTTTTGCGGGGGATACAGATGAGCAGGCTCAACGGCTTTTGTAACATTGACGCGAAACAGTTTTTGGACATATATGAGGAATACGGAGCGCCGGCGTACGTGTACGACGGCGCCGCCATCGCCGAGAGGTGCAGGGCGGCGCTCTCCATGCCCAACGCGTTCGGCATAGACGCGCGGTACGCGATGAAGGCGAACTCCAACAGGACGCTTTTGCGCGAGATCACGCGGTTTGGGCTGCTGATAGACGCCAGCTCTCTCTCGGAGGCGCGCCGCGCCGTGATGGCGGGCGTAGACTGCGACAAGATAATACTCACCTCGCAGGAAATACCGGAGGGCGGCGACAGGGAAGTGCTGGAGGGCATGATAAGGCGCGGACTCCTGTACAACGTGTGCTCGCTGCGCCAGCTCCGTCTCATCGGCGATTTTGCCGCCGATAACGCGACGGAGCTGTCCATACGCGTACACCCCGGCGTTGGGGCGGGGGAGACGGCCAGCCGGAACACGGGCGACCACTATTCCTGCTTCGGCGTACATCTGAGCGATATAGACGAGGCGCTGGAATACGCGGGCGGCATGGGCTTGAAATTCACGCAGGTGCATACGCATATAGGCTCGGGCGGAGACCCGGAGCTGTGGCGCGGGAATATCGACAGGCTGCTGGGTATCGTGGGGACATATTTTCCGGACGCCGTATCCGTCAGCTTCGGAGGGGGCCTGAAGGAGGCGCGTATGCCCGGAGAGACGGCGGCCGACATAGAAAGTCTGGGCGGCTACGCCGCGGAGCGCATCAGCGAGTTTTACGCGAGGACAGGCCGCAAGTTGAAAATGGAGATAGAACCCGGAACGTACATCGTCGCCAACGCCGGATACGCACTGACCCGAGTCATCGACAAAAAGAGCACGGGCGCCGGCGGCTTCAAGTTCGTCGTCGTAAACGGAGGCATGGAGATAAACGCGCGTCCGCAGTTGTACGGCTCGCATCATCCGTTCTACGTCGTCTCACGCGCCGGGGAACTGCTATCATCTGAATTCGACGGCGACGAAAAGACATATGACGCAATAGTCGCCGGACGCTGCTGCGAGAGCGGCGACACGCAGAATATAGACGCCGACGGCGCCATAACGCCGCGCGCGATGGCGGAGCCGGAGATAGGCGACCTTGTGATAATCGGGGGCGTCGGGGCGTACTGCTCGTCGATGGCGCCCTTCAACTATAACTCATACCCGCAGGCTCCGGAGATACTCGTACGCGAAAACGGGCATCCGCAGTTGATCAGGAAGCGTCAGGAGCTCGAACAGATAGTGGTAAACGAACTGTAAGGTGGTGCGCTCAATTGTCCTCAAGCCCGGTTAAAAGCGGAAAGACGACCATGTGGAACCGCAACTTTATTTGCGTCGTGATAACTAATTTTCTGCTGTGCCTCGGACACGCGTCCGTGAACCCGCTCGTGGCGTCATACGCGAAATATCTCAACGCGAACGAGTACATGATGGGGCTTCTGACGGGGATGTTCTACGGCGTCGCGCTCGCCATACGTCCCGTGGCCGGGCCTGTCACCACTAAGGCCGAAAAACGGACGCTGCTGATAGCCGTTTTCGCCATAGGCGGAGTGGCGAATCTCGGGTACGCCATGTTTCAGACGATCCCGATGTTCATATTCTTCCGTTTCCTGACGGGCATACAGTACGGTTTTGTCGGCTCGCTCATAATGACGCTTGCCGGGGACAGTCTGCCTCCGGAGAAGCTGGCGTCCGGCATGGGCGTGTACGGCGTCGGAGCGGCGATAGGCACGGCGCTCGCGCCCACGGCGGGAATATATCTGCTCAATTTAGGCACAAGACTCGGAGGCGACGCGATGGGCTTCCGGCTCGCGTTTATGTTCGCCTCCGCCATGATGCTTCTGGCGGTGATCCCCAGCGTGATACTGGTGCCGGAGCGCAAGACAAAAAGCGAGCGCGAGCAGTCCGGCGCGTGGTACACGAATATTCTGTCGGTGTACGCGCTGGCGCCGGCGGCCGTCATGTTCCTGCTCATCATGGCGTTTTCGCTCTATAATGTGTACATGGTGGAATTTGCGGCGGAGCGCGGCATAGAGGGGATAGGCGCCTTCTTCCCGGTGATGGCCGGGACGCTCATATTCTCGCGCCCAATGAGCGGGCGTCTGACGGACAGATACGGCGTCGCCAAGACGATGTTTCCCGGCATGATAGTATTCGCGCTGTCGTTTGTGATAGTCGCGACGGGCCGCTCGCTGACTGCTCTGCTCGTCGGAGCGGCAGTCGCCGCGCTGGGGTACGGCACCACGCAGCCCGCGATTCAGGCGATGTGTCTCCAATCGGTCCCGCGCCTCAAAAGCGGCGTCGCGAGCAACACCGCGTACATCGGTATGGATCTCGGCCTGTTCCTCGGCCCGCTGTACGGCAGCGTCATATACGGGCATTTCAATTTCTCGGTCATGTACATGACGGCAATCGCGCCGATAGCCGCGGCGATAGTCGTATTTGCCCTGATAATACCCGGGTACAAGCGCCGGCGCGCGCAGCTTCAGGACGAGGAGTTTTGAGAGGGGAGGGAAGTCCTCCGCTTCAACGCCCGGCCGCGCGCACCTGTCCGTGCAGCCAGTCGAGCGCGTCGCCGAGACTGCCCACCTCGTCGATGAGGCCGCACTCCACCGCCTCCTCGCCGTATATCACGGAACCGACGTCCGCGGCCAGCTCGCCGGTATTCATCATCATATCGATGAATTTTTTCCGTTCTATATTGGAGTTATTGGTCACAAACATTACTATCCGCTCCTGTATGCGGCCGAAGTAGTTGTACGTCTGCGGAGCTCCTATCACGACGCCCGTCAGCCTCACGGGGTGTACCGTCATCGCGGCGGACGGGGCGATAAACGAGCGCTTTGCCGCCACCGCTATAGGAACGCCGATGGAGTGTCCGCCGCCGAGTATGACGGAGGCGACGGGTTTTTTCATTCCCGCAATCATCTCCGCGATACCGAGACCGGCCTCTATGTCGCCGCCCGCGGTATTTAGCAGCAGCAGCAGTCCGTCGACGTCGTCGGCCTCCTCTATTACGGCCAACTGGGGCATGATGTGCTCGTACTTTGTGCTCTTGGTGTCCGGGGGCAGCAGTTGGTGTCCCTCGATCTGGCCCACGATGGACACGATGGACAGAGTACCGTTTTTTGAGCGCGCCGTAGCGGAACCGAATTGAGTTACCTGCTCGTCCCGCGTCTGCTCAGTCTGCGCTTCGCCGTTTCTTTCCGACATGACATATTCACCGTTCCCATGTAAATAATAATCCGCTCGAAAAGTCTTATCCTCACGGCAAAGCCGAGCGGTATATTGTGCTATTGTTTACAGATCGCGGGTGAAAAATACGGGTGAAAAATACTTCACGCAAGTAAATAAGCTCGTCGAAAACCCGGCTTTATCAAATGGTTAACTTATGGTATAATGTGTCAGCCATCGGCTCGCCGCGTGAAAATAAGCGAGCTCATGTAATGCGACCGCGTCCCCGCCGTGGTGGGCGGGTATTATCGGGGGCGCGGACTGCCGGCTATAAAAAGAGGGGAACGGGATTTCGGGGATGAAGTTGAGTGTTATGAAGAAACGCGCGTGGGCGGCGGTGATAATTTTCGCGTTGACCGTTGCGGGAGCGGCCTGCCGCGCCGAGAACCCCGAAGCCGGATATACGGATTTTCGAGACATTCCCGGCGTGACGGCGGAGGAGATAGACGCCGTCGACGCACTGATCGCAAAGTATCGGGACAGGGGATTTTCCTACGGGACCTTTTCGAGCACGGAGTCCTTTGCAAAACCGGACGGGACGATCGGCGGGTACAGCGCTCTGTTTTGCGACTGGATGAGCCAACTGTTCGGAATCGCGTTCACGCCCGAGACATATGATTGGGACGTGCTGTATGACGGCGTGGCGGAGGGGAGAATCGACTTTACCGGAGAGCTCTCGGCCTCGCCGGAACGGCGGGAGACGTTCATCATGTCAAAACCGTTCGTGGAACGCGCGGTTGTGGCATTTCGGCAGGACGGCAGTCCGAGCTTTGACGAGATAATGAAGACGCGTCCGTTGAGGTTTGTTTTTCTTGCCGGATCCAACACGGCGGAGCTGATTTTGGCGTCCTCGCCGTATGACATAAGCCCCATTTACGGGGACACGCTCGACGGAGGCGCCGCGCTGGTCGCCTCGGGCGAGGCGGACGCGTTTCTCGCCGAGGAGCACGGAGAGGCGAATCTGCCCGAGGGATGGCACATAGAGAAGCTTCTCCCCATGGTCTACTCCCCGTCCTCGTTTTCCACGGGACGGGAGGAATTGGAGCCCATAGTGTCCGTATTGGACAAGTATTTGAATCAGGCGGGCATGGAATATCTGCTGACTCTCTACAACGAGGGCCATGAGGACTATTACAGCAGCGTCATTTACGCAAAGTTTACCGAGGCGGAAAAGGAGTATATGCGGGAATTCGGCTCCGCCGGGGCGCCGATCAAGCTGATCGCCGAATCCGACAACTATCCGTCCAGCTTTTACAACGCCAAGGAGAGGCAGTGGCAGGGTATCAGCATAGACGTGTTGGATAAAATATGCGAGTTGACCGGGCTGCGATATGAAGTGATCAGCGATGAGGATTCTGTATGGTCAGACAATCTTGCGGCGTTGGAACGCGGCGACGCGCCCATGCTCACGGAGCTTTTACAGTCCGACGAACGCGAGGGCCGGTTCCTGTGGACGGACGAGCCGTATGCCGAGGACTACTACGCGCTGCTCTCCCTTATCGACACGCCCGATATCTCCGTCAATCAAATACTTTACTCCCGGATAGGCGTCGTAAAGGATAGCGCGCATGAGGATTTCTTCAACAAGTGGTTCCCCGAGTATGACGGGCTGATACAGTACGACAACAACGGCGAGGCGGTGCGGAAGCTGAAGTCCGGCGATATCGATTTGCTGATGGCGTCGCGCAATATACTTTTGAGCACCAGCAACTATATGGAGGACCCCGGCTTCAAAATAAATCTGGCTTTTTTGTTCAATTATGGCTCCTATTTCGGATTTAACAAGGACGAGACTCTGCTGCGGTCTATCGTCAGCAAGGCGCAGGCTCACGTGGATACCGACGCGATAGCCGAGCAATGGAAGCAGCGCATTTTCGATTACAGCGCGACGATGGCGCGGCAGCAGGCCGTGTTATTGTTGGTATTATCCTTTATGCTTATAGCGATAATCATGCTGCTCGTCGTCATCGTACGCCGCAGAAAACGCGCGAATATAATATTGGAGAAAACGGTCAGCGAGCGCACGGCGGCATTGGAAATCCAGACGAAAGCCGCCCAGGCGGCCGCGAAGGCCAAGAGCGATTTTCTGTCCAATATGAGCCATGAAATACGGACGCCGCTCAACGCGATTATCGGCATGACCGAAATCGCGGAAAAGGCCTCGGATATTTCCCGGATGCGCTCCTGTAACGCCCGCATAAAAGACGCGTCACGGTATCTGCTGGGACTTGTGACGGACATCCTCGATATGTCAAAAATCGAGGCGGACAAGATGGAGCTGTATATGCAGCCGTTTCCTCTGCCCGCAATAATTGAACAGGTCAGGGAGATGTTCCTGACGCGCTGCAAGAGCAAGGGCATCGATTTCAGGCAGATCTGCGACGACGTCCCGCCGTTTATAAATTCAGACGAGCAGCGTCTTTTGCAGGTGCTTACAAATCTGGTCTCAAACGCCGTAAAATTTACGCCGGAAAACGGGCGCATCGATCTCACCGTTCGCAGGGTGGGGGAGATAGACGGGGAGGGCGTCGCCATGCTGGAGTTCTCCGTCAGGGATACGGGTATCGGCATGTCCCCCGAGCAGAAGGAAAAGCTGTTCCAGGCATTTCAGCAGGGGGACAACAGCATTTCGGCGAGGTATGGCGGCACGGGCCTCGGTCTGACGATTTCAAAACGGATCGTCAGTCTTTTGGGCGGAGATATTCACGTGAGTTCGGCTCTCAATCAGGGCTCCACGTTTTCGTTTACCGTTCCGGTGCAGGTCTGCGAGGCGTCGGAATACGTCGATAAGGATACTATATCCTCCGAAAGTCTCAACTTCGAGGGCAGAACTCTGCTGCTGGTGGAGGACGTGGAGATAAACCGCGAGATCGTCGCGACGCTGCTCGCGCCGAGCGGCATACGCATAATTGAGGCCGAGAACGGAAACGACGCTATCGAAAAGTTCGAGCGGTTTTCATCGGAAATAGACATCGTCTTTATGGATATAAAAATGCCCTTCCTCGACGGCTTTGGCGCCACGACCGTCATTCGGTCGAGCGGATGGCCGCGTTCCGACACGGTTCCCATTATCGCTCTGACGGCCAACGCGTTTCAGGACGACATCGACAAGGCTCACGCGGTCGGCATGAACGGCCACCTCAGCAAGCCCATTGACATCGATAAGGTTTTTGCCGTGATGGTCAAATATCTTTCTTAAAAACGATATTCACTACTGGAGAACATTTCCCACAGGGAATAAAGTCCATTGTGAAGCGGGTTTTTACACATTATCCACAGACTTTTCCACATGAAAACTGGAAAAATTCGGGGCGATATTCGACAAATTTTGAATAAACGCGCGAGTCTCTCCGCGTCCGCAGTCCCGCGTCCGCTCCGGGCGCCGGACTGCGGACGCGGTCTGCCGGGCGGCGCCGCTCAGTCGAAGGACAGCTCCGTGCGCCCGATGAGGTCGTTTTGCAGCTCGCGCGACAGCTCCACGAAGTACGCGGAGTAGCCGGCAATGCGCACAACGAGGTCCTTGTACTTCGCGGGCTCCTGCTGGGCGGCGAGCATCATGTCGCGCCCGACGATGGAAAACTGGCTCTGCATACCGTTGTTTTTGAAATATCCGTCCATCAGCGCTATAAGGCTGTCGCGCCCCGACTCGCCCGACACGGCGGTCGGCGAGAACTTCCAGTTGAGGATTATGCCGTTGCCTATGCGCTGGTGGTCGAGCTTTGCCACGGAGTTGGCGACGGCCGTGGGCCCGCGCCTGTCGTGGCTGCCGCACTGCGTATGCGCCGGGCCTATGCAGTCGGACACCGGCTCGCCCGCCTTGCGTCCGTCCGGCGTCGCCGAGACCACGGAGCCGTGCATGACGTTGTTTGTCACCGAGAACACGCCCGGCATGAACTCGCCGCCGTGCGCCGTCGGCCTGTGCTCGATATGCTTGCAGTATGTTGCCATGACAAAGCGCGCTATGTCGTCGGCGTAGTCGTCGTCATTGCCGTAGTGGTGCATCCTGTCGGAGTTGACGAGCGCGTACAGGGGCTCGTACCCCTCCCAATCGGCCTCGAGGGCGCGCAGCAGCTCCCCGCCGGAGACGCGGCGCTCGTCAAAGATGAGCTGCTTTATTACGGACAGACTGTCGGACGCCGTGCCGATGCCCACTCCCTGCGGGCCGCTGGCGTTATACGTCGCGCCGCCGCGCGTCACGTCTACGCCCTTTTCGAGGCATCCCTCTATGAGCAGCGAGAGGTAGGGCAGCGGCTTTAATCTCTGGTGGACGAGGTCGTTTTTGTTGATGAGCGTGACCAGTATATTGCACCAGTATTCCATCTGCCGGTCGTATGACTCCAGCACCTGATCGAAGCTCGTGAAGGTCTCCAGAGAGCCGGTGTCGGGGCCGAGCGTCTTGCCCGCGCCGGCGCAGGAGGCGTACTGCTTACAGTCCGGCGAGCAGCCTATACACTTGCCCCCGTTTATGGCAAGCTGCATTATCTTTGTGAGGTTGACGGAACCCGAGTCGTGCCAGCCGTACGTCTTGCCCGGTATGCTCGGCTCGACGCAGCCCACGCCCACGTAATTGCGCGCGTCCTCGAGGGTACGGCCGTAGTTGAGAAGCGACTGTATCATCGGCGCGTCGTTGAATATCTTTGGCTCGCCCGTGCCTATGCGGATCACGTTGAAGACCTTTATCTTGAATTCCGCCGGAGTCCCCTCGTGGAGCCTCACGCCCATCCACGGATTTGGTATGCGCGTGTGCGCGTGCGCGTCGAGCACCATGTAGCTCACGTCGTTCGTAATGTCGTCGCCGTTTTCGTCCACGCCGCCCACGTCGAGCGCCGTGCCGCCCATAATCGTGCCGGACGAGAAGAAGATTGCGTTTGTGTCGCGTATTTTGCGCAGCTCGTGCATTTTGAGGAAGGCGTGTTCGATGAGCTCCTGCATAAATTCACGCGTCAACGCGCCGCTCTCTATGTCGTTCCTGTAGAACGGATAGAAAAGCCTGTCAAAGCGCCCGTATGTGACGGAGTGGCCGCTCGTCTCGATTATTATCATATTCGTCGCGATATGCCAGAGCTGTATTGCCTCCCAGAAATCGCGCGGCGCGTCCTCCGCTACCCTCAGACAGTTGGACGACACGCGGCGAAGCTCCTCCCGTCTCGCCGGGTCGGCCTCGCGCTCCGCGAGCTCCGCCGCCAGCTTGCCGTAACGGGTTATGTACGTCCGCACGCCGTCGAGCATGATGAGCTCGGCCGTGTAGAACTCCTGCCTCTTGATGTCCTCCGGCAGCGAGGTGTCAAGGCTTGCCATATATCCCTCTATCTCGCGGCGCAGACCTCCGAAGCCCACCCGGAACAGCTTTTCGTAATCGGCGGTCACGTGGCCGACGCCGGAGTAGATGAACAGGTCCTCCAGCAGCACGGCCGCGCCGAGGTGCGAGCCCTTTGCCTCCTCCTCGGTGTATGTGCGTACCGTGGTCTCGGAGAGCGTCTTGCCCCTCCAGTAGTCGCGCAGGCCGAGAAGCGCGTCTTTGGTGTCGCCGTCTATGACATAGCGGTCGTTGAGCCGCTCGTCGAGCGGTTTGTTCACCATCTCGTCGCAGAGCCACTCAAACGAGAATTCGGGGTATACGGGCGCGGCGTTCGGCGGCGCGGCGAGCTCGCCGACTATCAGCTCGTCCTCCCAGATGTTGATCGTGACGCGCTCGTACACCTCGCGCAGCGCGAGCGCCCATTTGATGTTCTGCGGGTACATCGCGTACTTCTGAAAACACTCGGTAACTATCACCGCGCGTTCCGCGCTGCACGTGCTGTCCGTGTCCTTTATCCATCGGAGCATCCTGTTGATGCGCGGAAAGGGCGACGGGTCCTCTGTCAGTCCGGAGACGCCTACGCCCCACTCCCTGTCGTAAGGCTCGACGGCGAGAGGCGCTCCGGCGCTTTTTACGGCTGTGCTCATAGCTTATGACCTCCCCGTTTATTGAATTGAGAATTGAGAATTGAGAATTGAGAATTGAGAATTGAGAATTTGCGGATCGAAAGCGGCGACTGCGCGGAATATCCGCTGTGCGGATATTTTACCATAGACGCGCAGCGGCTATGGTAAAATGTGTCATCCCTCGGCGGTTGCCGCGAAGCGGCGAGCCGATGGGGACAGCCGTGTAAAATATCCGCTGTGCGGATATTTTACCATATAACTTCGGCAAATGCTATAGCGCGCGGGAGATCGAATAATTTCTATTGACTTACCCGACGATAAGTGTTAACATGTGTCTCGCCGCTTTGAGCGGGCAGTATAAGCGGGACTGAGGCGCAGCTCTCAAACAGTCCCCGCCCGCGCGAGCGAGTCTCTGACAAAACGAGAGGTGAAAGGATTGGTACAGCACGCGGTAATCGAAACGGGCGGAAAACAGTACAGGGTGGCTCAGGGAGACGTCGTCTATATTGAAAAGCTGCCCGCGCAAGCCGAGGATACGGTCACGTTCGACAGAGTCATAGCGCTACTGGGCGACGAAAACAGCTTTGGAGCGCCGACGGTGGACGGGGCGTCAGTCTCCGCGAAGGTCGTCAAAAACGGGAAATCAAAGAAAGTGACAGTGTACAAGATGAACCCTAAGAAGGGCTACCGTAAAAAACAGGGGCACAGGCAGCCGTACACAAAGGTGCAAATCGAAGCTATTCAAGTGCAGGGGGTATGAGACATGGCACATAAAAAGGGAATGGGCTCGTCAAAGAACGGGCGCGACAGCAAATCAAAACGGCTCGGCCCCAAGAGGGCGGACGGACAGCTTGTCCTGGCGGGCAATATTCTGGTGACACAGCGCGGCACAAAAATCCACCCCGGAAATAACGTCGGACGCGGCAGCAACGATTCGCTGTTTGCGCTCATAGACGGCAGGGTGCGCTTTGAGCATCTTGACAGGACGCGCAAACGCGTCTCCGTTTACGCGGACGCGCAGGCGTGACTGCGGAGGTCCGCAGGGCAAAGAAATAAGCGGCCTTAGTGCGCCGCGGCGCGCGCTTTCTCCCGGTCAAACCCTGAGCGCCGCAAGAGCCGGCAGAAAAAATTATATTGCAGGAGGTAAAGTGTAAATGGCAAAATTTACCGTTATCGGCGAGCGAATACATTGTATATCCCCTGTCATCAAGAAAGCGATGGACGAGCGCGACCCGGCGCCCATACTAAAACGGGCGAAGGAGCAGCTTGACGCCGGCGCGGACTATCTCGACGTAAACATCGGGCCGGCGGAAAAGGGCGGCGACGAGCTCATGAAGTGGGCTGTTGCACTGCTCCAGTCGGAATTTGACGGCGTGCCGCTCTGTCTCGACACCGCCAACAGGCGCGCCATAGAGGCGGGCATCTCGGTATACGACCGATCAAAGGGCAAGCCGCTGGTGAACTCCGCCGACGCCGGCGACAGGATAGGCAACATTGACCTCGCCGCCGGGAACGACGCAATCTGCCTCGCGCTCTGCTCTAAGGCGGGAGTCCCGTCGGACAATGACGAGCGCATGGGCTACTGCCAGGAACTGCTGGAACGCGGCATGTCTCTCGGCATGGACCCGGAGGACATATGGTTTGACCCGCTCTTCCTCGTCATAAAGGGAATGCAGGAAAAACAAATGGAGATGCTCGAGTTTATCAGGTCGCTCACTGACATGGGGCTTAAATCCACGGGCGGACTGTCAAACGTGTCAAACATGATGCCTAAGCACATCAGGCCGATAATGGACAGCACGATGGCGGCAATGGCGATATGTATGGGGCTCACGTCGGCTATAGTCAATCCGTGCGATCTGCGGCTCATGGAGACGATTCGCTCGTGCGACGTGATACGCAACAACACGCTCTACGCCGACTCGTATCTGGAATTGTAATAATCCGCTCGAAAAGTCTTATCCTTGTTGCGAGATGTCCGCCGATTCGCCTAGAAAGCGTTCCGCGCTCTGCAGACGAACTGGTACGCCGCCAGCCATACGGCGATCGCGAGGAGCATGACGCCCCGGCGGTAGCATAGCAGGGCGTTTGTTCCCACAATGAGCAGCAGCAGTACGACGGCGCACATTGTAACGCACACCGTCCGTCCCGCCGCTCGCTCGCCCGACCTCACGGCGATAAAGGCGTAGAGTATTCTCCCGCCGTCCATTGGATACGCCGGCAAGAGATTAAAAATACTCAGCAGCGCGCTGACAGCCGCGAGGTCATATAGTGTGCGACCTCCTCTATAGCCGCCGGCGACGGCGGCTATAGTTGCGAGTATGAGACCGGCCGCGGGACCTGCCGCCGCCACAAATACCTCGCTGTAGTACGAGAGCGCTCCCGAGTATGTCATTTCAAACCCGGTGAACCCCAGCGTGAGTCCCGTCACTTTGCAGCCCTTGAGCCGGAGCGCCACATAGTGCCCAAATTCGTGCACTGCCGCCGCCGCGAGCGCCACGCAAAAAAGCCGTCCGGCGTCAAAAAAAACGGCGGCAGCTATGACGAGCAGAAACCCGCCGTTGATCGTGAATCTGGAGCCTATATTCACAGCCGCTCACCGCCGGATTCAAGACGGATCATCCGCGGCGGGACGACGGGCCGCTTCATGGCCGGTACCCGAGCGGCGCGCCGGCGGGAACCAGCATATCCGAATACCCTGAGCGCGTCTGCGCGAGCGCCGACGTAACGGCGCCCCCAAAAAGCGCGGCGCCGTCAGGGATAGCCTCGCCGTCAGGAGCAGTCTCGCCGCTCACGGGCGTATCCGCGTCGCCCGTCACGGGCGGCTGCGCGGGCGAGACCGGCGCGGACGAGACCGACTCGGTACCGCCGCCGCGCTCCTCGTCGTCGCCGTGAAACGCGACGGTGAACGCGTCGCCTATCGCCTGTAAAAAACCGCGCTCCCCGCTTATGCCCTCCCCTAGCACATGTATCGCCGATTCGATATCGGCGTCCGCGGCAATGCGCCGCGCTATATCCCGGGCTGCGTTTCGCGTATATGGCAAGGCCAAGACGACAGCCGCGAGCACCAGCGCGCACAGCGCAAAGCTGAGGCCGGCCCCGTCCTTTGCCTCTTTCTTACCGCGGGCCTCGGACGCGTTCGCCCCGGTCTCCCCGACGCCGGCGGCGTCGGAGCTCTTTGTACCGCCGCCGCTGCGGCCGCCGTGTTCGTAGGTCATATCAAATCACCCCGCATGTCGTCACTCCAATTCTATGGTTCGGGTGTCAAAAGTCCGTCTGACGATAAGCGAGTCGATTTTTTAGTCAGTCTATACAAAAAACGCAGCGAATACTTTGTGTTTTCGCGAGGCTTTTTATGACGTATGACGGAATAAATCGCAGCTTAGCGGTGGGCGTGACTTTTGACACCCGAACCATTCTATTCACCGTGATAACAAATATTCCACAGGCCATTCCCGCGCATTATTTGTCCGCGGGATTTTTTGCTTGCCTGAAAGCGCGAGGCGTGCTATACTGCCAAACGGCATAAGGACGCGCAGCGAGCCGCGTTTTGAAAGGGTATTACAGAATATGAGCGAGACGTCAAAAAATTTCATACACGGATTTATCGACGAGGATATAGCGCCCGGCGGACGGTACGAGGGTATGACTGTGCGCACGCGCTTCCCGCCTGAGCCGAACGGGTATCTGCACATCGGCCACTGCGCCGCGCTGAATATCGACTTTGGCACGGCGGAAAAGTACGGCGGAGAGTGCAATCTGCGCATGGACGACACGAACCCCGCCAAGGAGGACGAGGAATACGTCGACGCTATCAAGGCGGACATCTCGTGGCTCGGCTACCGGTGGGATAAATTCCTCTACGGCTCCGACTATTTCCCGGAGACCTATGAGTTGGCCGTAGGTCTCATAAAAAAAGGGCTCGCCTACGTCTGCGAGCTCTCACCGGAGGAATTTAAGGCGCGGCGCGGCGACGTCGGCGTCCCGGCGACGAGTCCGTACCGCGACAGGCCGATAGAAGAATCGCTCGACCTGTTCGGGCGCATGAAGAACGGGGAGTTCCCCGAGGGCGCGATGACGCTGCGCGCGAGGATAGACCTCGCCTCCGGGAATTTTAATATGCGCGATCCCGCGCTCTACCGCATACGCTATATATCGCACCACAGGCAGGGAACCGCCTGGTGCGTTTTCCCGATGTACGACTTCGCGCATCCGATACAGGACGCCCTAGAGGGCGTGACGCACTCGCTGTGCTCGCTCGAATACGAGGATCACAGACCGCTGTACGACTGGGTGATCGCCAACACCGACGTGCCGTCAAGGCCGCGCCAGATCGAGTTTGGGCGCCGCAGCCTCGACCACACCGTCATGTCAAAGCGAAAGCTGCGCCGACTCGTCGAGGAGGGATATGCGGACGGCTGGGACGATCCGAGACTCCCGACGCTCTGCGGTCTGCGTCGGCGCGGCTACACTCCGGCGGCCATACGCGATTTCTGTGAGCGCATCGGCGTCGGAAGGACGTCAAACACCGTAGAGCTCGCGCTTCTGGAGCACTGTCTGCGCGAGGATTTGAACAAGACCGCCCGCCGCGCGATGGTCGTCCTGCGCCCCGTCAAGCTAGTAATCACAAACTACCCGGAGGGGAAGACCGAGCATTTCGACGTAGAGAACAACCCGGAGGACGAAGCGGCGGGAACGCGCCCCGTGTCCTTCTCGCGCGAATTGTGGATAGAGCGCGGCGACTTCGCCGAGCCCCCGCCGAAAAAGTATAACCGGCTGTTCGTAGGCGGCGAGGCGCGGCTGAAATCAGCGTATATTGTAAAATGTACGGGCTTCAAAACGGACGAGGACGGAGCCGTCACGGAGGTTTACGCCGAATACGACCCGTCGACGCGCGGCGGCACGACGCCCGACGGACGAAAGGTGCGCGGCACGATACACTGGGTGGACGCCGCCGCCGCCGCGGACGCCGAGGTGCGGCTCTACGAAAACCTCTTTACCGACCCCGACCCCGACGCCGCCGAGGATTTCATACCGCTTCTCAACCCGCTCTCGCTGGAAATACTCACGGACTGCAAGGCGGAGAGATCGCTGGCGGACGCCACGGCGCCCGCGTCGTTCCAGTTTATGCGCACGGGGTATTTTTCCGTGGACAGCAAGTATTCCCGCCCCGGCAGACCCGTGTTCAACCGCTCCGTGGCGCTAAAGGACGGGTATAAGCCGTGATGGTGTAATATTAATTCGCACGATATGCGGATTAATATCTCCGCCCGTCGGGACAGGACGGGCTTACTGCCCAGTCCCGTCCGAATAGAAGTCGTCGTGGAAATTGCCGAAGCCGCCCCAGTTGTGGTGTTCGGTTATGGTGAGCGAGGCGCACTCGGGCGTGATGCCGAGAACGCGTGAGAAGACGCCGAACACCTCCTCGGTCAGCTTGCATTTGACCTGATGAGTATAGCTTCCGCAGTAATGTATGTCGGCAAAGGCGAAGTTCCCCTGCTTCTTTCCGCCCATATACACCCTCTTGCCGTCCTCGAGATCGCATATCAGCATGAACCGTTTTTTGTCCGGCACCGCTTCAAGCGCAATGCCGAGCCCCTCTACTAGTTCATCCGCTTTTTCCTCCGTCAGCTTTTGCGAGACGCTCACCCTGAAATATGGCATATGACAATTTCCTCCCTAATACTAATCCACTCGAAAAGTCTTATCCGTACCCGAGGTTTTATGAGAAATCGAGCAGCTCGTATTCAGTGCCGCTCGTCCACTGCTTGTTGTAATGCGAAAGCCCCGTGACGTTGTCGATGTACCCTAGAATGTCCTCATAGTTCGACGGGTCCATGATGACCGCTTTCATTTGCAGCCCGGCGTTAGGCTCGCCCGGTTTGACAAAGTCCGGCCACAGCTCCGGCCCCTCCACGGCGCCGCTGACGCGCGCGTACAGCCCGAAGAACAGATATTTCGCCATGACCGCCATATCCCAGTAGAGGCAGAAGCGCCACGCGCTCGACGTACCCTCCTCCAGGAGCGGGATATACAGGTCGCCGTTGCAGCTCGCCACTACGGTGTTGCCGTCAACGCCGTATTCCTCGACGGCTCGGACGCACCCCACGGACAGGTAGTCGAACGGCCCGAGTATTATCCAGTATTTAACGCCGGGATTGGCGGCGAGACGGCGCGAGACCATGTTGTAGGACAGCTCGTTATCAAACGCGCCCGTGCTCTCCGCGATGGTGTCGGCGAGCTCCAGCTTAGCTCCCGGGACTATCTCCTTGGCGCGCGCCTCCATCGCCACAGAGCGCGCGTGGAGCTCCTCCGCGCCGGAGAGATCGAGTATCAGCACCATCGCCTCCGCCTCGTTGAAGCCGTCAAGGTTGTTTTTCGCCCACGCGACGGCCTCGTCCGTAAGCTGCGTTCCGACGACGGTGTTGTTCACCTCTACGTATGGCGCGATGACGACGTCGTCATTATCGCGCGGGATACCCGACACCGCGCTCCAGATCACGTCATTTTCGTCGCAAATCTCGGCTACGCGTCCGCTTGTGGACGGCATGACATTGATGAAGAAGCCGTCGTAACCCTTGACTATGTAGTTTTCGACGTTGCGGATGAGCTTATCCGCGTCTGAGTCCGACTGTACCGCCTCGCACGTGCTGCCGACCTGCTTGGCGTAGAACTCAAAGCCCTCCTCGACGTAGGCGACTGTCTGATCCCACTGGTTGGAGACGAATACGAACTTATATGGCGTACTCCGATCCGGAAAGCTGTCCGCGCTGAGCGCGAAACCGGAGGCGGCGGAGTAGTCCGGCGCCCCTGCCGGCGGGGCATCAGCCGGCGTCGAGGACTGCGGCGGCTGGGAGGGTTCTCCCGATGCGGAGGCGGACGGCTCCGCCGGCGGCGACGGGGGCGCTTCCGAGGTGGACGGCGTACCGCCGCACGCCGCGACGGCGGACAGCATTACGAGCGCGAGAAGAATGGAAATGATTCTTTTCATGATCTGCTCCTTTTCATTTAACTTTACTCAATTTAGTTCAGTCTTTGCCTTGCTCTAGTCGTTCAATTTTTGCTTCAGCCTGTTGCTAAGCGACCTCTGGTTGACGTAATCCACGATGATAGCCGTTATGAGCAGGAGTCCGTTTGCGATTATCTGCCAATACGCGTCCATCCCGAGCATATCCAACCCATTTTTGAACGCGTTCAGAAGCAAAAGTCCGATGAACGCGCCCTTCATCGTGCCTATCCCGCCCATAAACGCGACTCCGCCGAGCAGCGCCGCCGTGATAGCGCTCATCGTGGACGTCGTCTGGAGATTCGTGGGCGTTATCTCGTGCATCCGCGAGGCGAGGATTATGCCCGCGAGACTCGCCAGCACGGAGCAGTTGATCATCATCATCGCCCCGACCCTTTCGTTGTTGATGCCCGCGAGACGCGCGGCGGAGCGGTTCCCTCCGCAGATGTACACGCGTCTGCCCAGCTTGGTGTATTTCAGCAGCAGCCCGTACAGCACACACAGGATGACGACGTACAGGAACACCATGGGTATCTCAAATACCTTTCCCGCGCCCAGCTTCCAAAACGACTCGTTTTCAATGTGTACGGCCGCGTTGTGCGTGATTTGGTTGGCCAGCCCCTGCCACACGAACGAAACGCCCAGCGTCCCGATAAACGGCATTATGCCGAGCTTATACGCCATCAGAACATTGATAAACCCGCACAGAGCGCCCACCGCCGCCGTCGCGAGCACACCCAGTCCCCACGGGACGCCGGCGTTCATGAGCAGCGCGCCGACAATCGTCGCGAAGCATCCGACGGCTCCGGCGGACAGATCCATGTTGCCGGAAATAAGGAGCGTGGCGATGCCGACCATCATGACGCCCGAGACGGAGACCGAGAACATGATGTTCTTGATATTATTGAATGACATGTACAGCCGGTTAATCGACGTGAAGACCGCGATTACGGCGACAAGCACGATAACAAGCCAGAAGTCGCGCGACAGCGTCGCTCTCCTGAAAATCCTTGCTGCGATATTGCGTTCCATGTCAGTCCTCCCGTCCGTTTGGCGCCGGGGACGCGGCGAGCGACCGCCTCAGCGCGCGGCGGGTCTTCCGGCGCGCGTTGACCGCGTCGAGGCCGAGACCCAGCACGAGCAGGACGCCGTTGAAAATCGTCCTGTAATTGTAATCGATGCCCATCGTAGTCACGCCGTTGTAGAACACGGACAGGACGAGCATCCCGAGAAAGCACCCGCTCATACCGCCCGCGCCGCCCATAAACGACACGCCGCCGAGTATGGACGCCGTCAGCCCCGTGAACTGGTAACTCGTGATGGAGTTGGCGTACGCGGTTTTCACCTGCGAGACGTATATACAGCCGCTGACCGACGCGAGGAAGCCGCTGTTCATAAACAGTATGTACGACAGCTTTGTGGGATACAGTCCGCTCAGATACGCGGCCTGCCTGTTCCCGCCGCATAGGTAGACCGAGCGCCCGAAGCGCGTCTTCGCGAGAATGACGCCGTATACGATAATAAATACAAGCGAGATGATTATGGTGACCGGCAGCAGTCCGTCGAGCAGCTTGGTGTCGCCGAGCCAGTTGAGCAGCGCGACCCCCTTGACCTTCAGGCCCTGTCCGCCGATGAGCATGAACCCGACGCCTCCGAGAACGGACGACGTACACAGCGTCGCTATGAACGACTGGAAGTGCAGCGCGTTGACCAAAAACGCGTTGACAAAGCCGCAGGCCGTACCGGTAAGCATGGCGAGAATATAGCATATCCAGGCCGGAAGCCCCGACTCCATCAGCGCCAGCGCGAGTACGCACCCCGCAAAGGAGCCTATGGCGCCGGCGGAGAGATCGACGTCGCCCGAGAGCATCAGCACCGCCGCGCCGACGCTGAGAAAGCTCATGATGGTCATTTCCTTGAATATGTTGCGGATATTGAGGGGGTTTACCATCGCGCCCTTTGTCAGCGCCGTGAAAAGCGCCATGAGCGCGGCGACGATCAGCATGAGCGAAAAGGTCTTTGACGTGAAAAAATCACGCCTCGATGCGCCGTTTTTCATGACTCCCCTCCTACGTCCGTCATCGCGAGCGCGAGGACGCGCTCCTCCGTGGCCTCCTCGCGCGTCAGCTCGCCGCTGACGTACCCGTCACGCATGACGATGATCCTGTCGCAAAGGCTGAGCACCTCCGTGAGCTCGGAGGATATGAATATCACGCCCTTGCCCTCCTTCGCGTAGTCGCACACCATCTGGTACACCTCCGCTTTCGTACCCACGTCGATGCCCTTTGTCGGTTCGTCAAGGATCAGCACCTTCGTCGTCATCATCTCGCTCGTCCAGCGCGCGAGGATGACCTTTTGCTGGTTGCCCCCGGAGAGCTCGTATGTGATTTTAGAGACTGTCGGCGTCTTGATGGAATATTTTTCCACTGACGCGTCGGCAAGGCGTCTCTCGGCGTCCGTGTCGATGAAAACGCCCTTGCTCACTTTTTTAAGCACGGGGGCGCTGATATTCTCCGCGATAGACCGCGGCAGGATAAGCCCCTGCTCCTTCCGGTCCTCCGGACACAGCGCCAGACCGGCGTCGATGGCTCGGCGCGGCGACGTGAAATCCGCCGGCTCCCCCTCGAGCCTGATCTCGCCCGCAATGACATCGTCAACGCCGAACAGCGCGCGCATTACCTCCGTCCGCCCGGCGCCTACCAGTCCGGCAAACCCCAGCACCTCGCCCCTGCGGAGCGTGAAGCTGACGTTATGCACCTTTTCCGTCTCAAGCCCGTTCACCTCGAGCAGCACGTCCCCGATCCGGTCGTTGCGCGAGAGCTTTGCGTATGTATCGCCGACGTCGCGCCCGACCATCGCGGAAATCAGCGCGCGCTCGTCCGTCCGCGCGGTCTCGCGCGTCTCGACGAGCTGTCCGTCCTTCATCACCGCTATATCGTCGGTGATCCGGAAGATCTCCGCCATACGGTGCGATACGTACAGTACGACCTTGCCCTCGTCACGCAGTCTGCCGATCAGCTTGAACAGGATGTCTATCTCCGCGTCGGTGAGAGGCGCCGTCGGCTCGTCAAACGCGATGACGCGCGAATCGCGTCTGTACGCCTTCATTATTTCGACCATCTGCTGATAGGCGACGGGCAGCCGGGCCACCGGCGCGTCGGGGTCTATCCGCAGACCAAAGCTCTCGATGATTTCGCGCGCCTGACGCCGTATCTCCCTCACCCGCAGTATCCCGACTCTGTTGCAGGGCAGATCGTCAAGAAAGATGTTCTCCATCACGCTCAGCGCCGGGATGAGCTGGCGCTCCTGATAGATGACGCTGATACCCGTCTTGATCGCCTCGTTCGGGTGTGAAAATTTCTTCTCCGCGCCGTCGATGATCAGCACTCCCTCGTCCGGCGCCAGATCGCCGCTGAGAATCTTCAGCAGCGTACTCTTGCCGGCGCCATTCTCGCCGACCAGCGCGGTGACCCGCCCGCCGTCGATACGGAAGCTGACGTCGCGGAGCGCTTGTACGCCGGGGAAAGCCTTGCTTATGCCGCGAAATTCAACGTATTGTCCCAATGACCCAATTCCCCCTTTGTCCCGCACAAGGCGAGAGTCAACTCCCATACCCCGTTTGTAAGCGCAAGGCGCTCGCAAACGATTATGTTATTAATTCGCACGATATGTCGTGCCGAATTAATAGCGCGCAAGTTTTCGGCGTTAGCCAAAACGCAACCCAATGAAATGGTTGTGTTTTGGAGAGGACGAACCGCGTAGCGAGCGAGCTTTCGGCTTTAGCCGGAAGCGAGACTTAGCGTATCGCGTGAGGACGAGCCGCCAAAGGCGGCGAGAAACATGCGCATATGAGCGAGAAAAGTCCCGAGCGGCTTTGCCGTAAGGATAAGACTTTTCGAGCGGGGTATTACTTCCAGTCCTCCGCAAGACACTTCCCGCAGGAATCGCATTTCTTTGCGGCGTTGTACTTGCAGGGTACGGGCCCGTTATAGTACATCTCCTTCGGGCCGGCGGGCGTGTCGTATATCCCGCCGAACATGGGCATCATGCACGCGGCCTGGAAAAATACGGGCTTGTCGACGCGTTTGAAATTGAGTGGACAGTGGTACACGTTCGCGGGTACGCGTATTATGGACGGCTGCGTGATGTGGAAGAGCTCGGCGTCCTCGCCCAGCTTTCCGAGCGTGAACTCAATGTCCGCGTCCCAATCGAACACGTTCGGGAACGACCCCCCGAGAAAAACCAAGTATTCGTCCTGCGGGTGGCGGTGCGGATCGCGATCGAGGAAGAACGGCTTTACGAATATCTGGAACCCGACATTGAACTGTGACCCCGGAATCTGTGAAGCGCCGCGGAAATATGCCTGCGGCTTGATGACATAGCCGGGATCGTCCCCCTCCGCTACGATCTCATTGTTCTCCTGCGGAAACGGAAACACTAATTTTTCGTACAAAACAATTACCCCTTTCAGATAGTTTTTGTCGATATTGGCCAAATATCACTCCATTGTACATGGTCTGCGCGTATCAGTCAAGCGCAATAGCAGGCGGCGCTATAAAAAAACGCGATAGCCAGACGCATTTTCGCGCGCCGGAAGCCATAGGTCGTTCAACTTGACAGCGGATTTTGCCATATGGTATCATCATATCGGGTGAAAATCCGGCGAGCGCCGCGCGGACGCGCCGCCGCCGCCATAAAAAAATATTATAGCCAGCCCGGAGCATTTGCCCGTAAGAGGTCTTTATGAACAGAATTTCGATGAAGCAGATTGAGATTTTCCTCACGGCGGCGCGCTCAAAGAGTATTTCCGCCGTCGCGCGAAGTCTCTACCTCAGCCAGCCGGCCGTATCCGCGGCCATACTCAATATGGAGCACGAGCTGGGCTACAAGCTGCTTGAGCGGACCAACCGCGGCGTCGCTCTAACCGCCGCGGGCAAGCGTCTCTACGCCAGACTGGAACCGGTATTCAGGCGGTTCGGTATAGAATCTCAAATAATCTTCGACGCGGGAACCGACGACCGGCCGAAAAGCGTCGATCTGTATACCGGCGCGTTCCACGACTCCGCGGCGATACGGTATATGACTGCGGCGCGTTCGCTTTTTATCGAGCACGAACCGGGCAAGACAGTCGGCGTGGAGTGTTTTCCGCATGACGTGCTATGCACAAAGCTGCTCTGCGAGGAATTGGATTTTATCTTCACCTTCTCCTGCGAAATCGCCGGGCGGCCGGAGTATAACTGTGTCCGGCTGCTCCCGCTCGATATATTTTTTATTGTCCCCGCTGAGTGGTGCGGGGAGCTTGACGGCAGCTCCGCCTTTCTCCTCGGCAAGACGCTTCTGCTCGAGCCGTCCGCGGGAAAGGAGACAATGCTGCAGGTCTGCCACGCGCACGGACTCTTCCCCCCCAGGATCAGGCATGTGAGCTCTCCGCTGCTGATTGCGCAGATGATAGCGGACGGCGAGGGCTTTTCGGTCGGCGGCCCGCACATACCGAACGCGGACGCGCTTGAGGCGAATATCAGATGTATCCCTGTCCGCGTAAAGGATTGCAACCGGTACGTACACCTCGTCGCCGCCTGGCGGTATGACGACGACCGGGACGATACGGCGAGGTATATCAAGTTTCTGTCTGACGGCGCGGCGCTGAACGCGGCGCTTGAACAGGTGCCCCCCTAGAATAAATTCGTTTGCACTCGTTATCGCTCTTGCGTCCTTTTCGCTGTGGCGAAAAGAATTTTTGCGAAGGAGTGCGCCCCGTGCGACAGAGCAAAAATTGTTATATCTCCGTCAGTAGATGGAATTCATTTCCATCTACTGACACTCTGCGAGCCGCGCACGGCGAGATCCAACCCTCGTAACTCGTTTGTTACGGCGAAGCCGTGACAAACGAATAATGCCCGTAATATTTCCGCCGTAAAGCGCGAATACTAATGCCAAACGTGCCGTTACGGCGGAACGGGGGGCTGCGGGATTTCACTAAACACGGGCAGTGTCAGCGCCGGCGCGCTGCGCGAGCGGCTGGGGGGCAGTTACGACGTCGTATTCACCGACGTCCGCGCGGGCTTGCGCGGTAAAATAAAGCTCACCGTCGCGTTCATCGACGGACTGGCCGACAGGGGACAGATAGATACCGCCGTCCTGAGGCCGTTGCTGCGGGACGGCGCGCTCCGTCGCGCTCCCGGCGAGGCGGCGCTGCTGAGACTCATAACTACGGGCGCCGCCGCCTATCATTGCAGCCGCGAGAGGCACGACGCGCGGGACGGCGCGCTCGCGGCGCTGCTAAGCGGTCAGGCGCTTCTCATATTCGACGGACTGCGCCGCGCCATATCATTTGACGTGCGTAATTTTGAAAAGCGCGGAATAACTGAACCGACGAGCGAGAGCGTGCTGAAGGGCTCTAAGGAGTCGTTCGTCGAATCACTCGCCGTCAACACGTCGCTGATACGGAGAAGACTGCAAACGCCGGAGCTAAAAATCGAGTGCTTCCGCCTGGGCGAGCACTCGGGCACGGCCGTCGCCGTCGTATACGTCGACGGACTGGCGGACGGCGGAGTGATAGAGGCCGTCCGGGGGCGGCTGGAGGGCATAGAGGTAAGGGGCATAGTCTCGGCCGGCCAGATAGAGACGGCGCTGACGGGCGGCGGCGGGGCGCTCTTTCCGCAGATTTTGTACACCGAGCGGACCGACAAGTTCTGCGGCAGCCTTCTGGAGGGGCGCGTGGGAGTGCTCACCGACGGACTGCCGGTGGCGTATGTCACGCCCGTGGATTTCAACTCGCTCATACAGGCGCCGGAGGACTACGCTTTCAACGGTCTGGTGAGCTCGGTGTTCCGTCTGCTGCGCTACGCGTGCGTGTTCGCCGCTCTCGTGCTGCCCGCGTTCTACGTCTCTGTCGCCTCGTTTCATCAGGAGATGATACCCACGCAGCTCGTGTTCTCTATCATCGCGAGCAAACAGGGCGTGCCGTTTCCGACGTATATAGAGGTGCTGCTAATGCTGCTGGCCTTTGAGGTGCTGCTGGAGGCGGGGCTGCGGCTTCCGCAGGCCATAGGGCAGGCCGTGTCGATCGTCGGAGCGCTCGTCGTCGGGCAGGCGGCAATATCGGCGCACATGATGTCGCCCGGAGTCGTGATAGTCATATCCGTGGCCGGCATCACGGGCTTCGTCGTCCCGTCGCAGGAGCTGTCCAACACCATAAGGATAGGCAGGATAGCGCTCGTATTTCTGGCGACGGCCGGGGGGCTGTTCACCGTGACGCTCGGGCTCATCCTGACGCTCTACCACATGTGTACCCTCGAGACCTTCGGCACGGCGTATCTGTCCCCGTTCGTCGCGCGCGAGGGGAGGAACATGTTCCGGGATACGATCGTGAGGTTTACGGGCGCCGGACGTAAAAAGGGGCGCAGCCAATGAGCCGCGCCGCCGCGGCATTGTCCGCGCTCCTCGCGTCCGCGCTGTGCGCCGGCTGCGCGCGCGACATTTTCCCGCGCATGAGCGATATAGAGCAGTTTGAGATCATTCGCGTCGTCGGCGTTGACGCCGCTGACGGCGACGCGACGACAGCCGGGCACGTGGAGGTCACGCTCCTGGCAGGCAAGCCGGAGCCGGAATCGGACGCCGAACAGGAGGCAGCGGGCATGGCGTACACACTGGCGTCGGAATCCGCGCCCACGGCGTTCGAGGCGATAAGCCTTCTGAACGCGCGCGCCGACAGGCGGCAGCATCTGGGTTATATAGACTACTACATCGTCGGCGAACAGGCGGCGCGGGACGGTATCGCGAAGTACACGGACTTTTTCATCCGCGACCACGAGACGCGCTTCTCGTCGCGGGTATATATCGCGCGGGACACGACGGCCCGTGAGCTTATGGCGCTCTCTTGCTCCTCAAACGGGAATCTCGAGGACGCGCTGGACAGTATGGAGGAGACGGTAAACGTGATGAGCAATACCTCTCTCGTGCGCGTAATAGACATGATGAACATGCTGGACGACCGCTCGGCGGCGGCCGTGCTTCCGGCTCTCCGCTGCCGTCTCGCGGACGGCGACGGGGAGGGCGGAGACGACCCGGAGTTTTCGCTCGCTCCGGCGGGCTACGCCGTTCTGGACGGCGGCGGACTCACGGGCTTTATTGAGCCGGAATACGCGCGCGGGTACAACTTCCTCACAAACCGGGTGAGGGCGTGTCCCGTCTCCGTGGAGGACGACTACGGCGAACGCGCCGGCTTCGAGATCGTGTCGGAGAACACGCGCGTGTCGGCTCGCTTCGATGAAGACGGCGTCCCGCGCGAAGTCGTGTACAGCGCGCGCGTCTACGCGAACATCGCCGAGCAGCACTCCGACGCGGATATTTTTACACCGTCGGCCCGACGCAGACTCTCCGCCGGTATTTCCGAAGTTATCCGCTCCGAAATGCGGCGCGTCATAGCGCGCTCGCTCACGCTCGGGCTAGACTGCACACAGCTCGGAGAGCGGCTGCGCGCGGCGCATCCTGTCAAGTGGCGGAACATCGAAAAAAACTGGCGGGAGATATATCCGGCGCTCAGGATAAGCGTCACGGTGGAGACGGAGATAATGAGAGTGTATTCGCTGCGCGAGCCAAGCGCCGCCGCGGCCTGACGGCGGCGGCGGAACGGAGGACTACACATTTGGAAGTGACGGTGTTCCTGGCTGTGGCGCTGGCGCTGTGCGTAAACGACGTCCGCCGTATGCGCGGCGGCGGCGCGCGGCGCGATCTCGCCCCATATCTCGCGCTCACCGCCGTCGCCGTGTGCGCCGGTGCGGCGCTCATCGCGCGCGGGGGCTCTGTGAGCGTGATAGGCCTCATAAACGACGCTTTTAACATCGGAGGGCGGACGTGACATGATACTGAACAACGACAAAATATCCGTGAGACAGATATTCATAATGTTTATCATGTCAACCTTCTCACCGGCGATAAGGCTGTTTCCCGCCCTGTGCGCGAGCTATGGAGGTATAGCGGGCTGGCTTGGCCCTGTGGTCGCCGCCGCGGGACTGCAGCTGCTCATCGCGGCGCTGTCGTCGATGTTCGGGCACGGCGCGGGCGCTCCGGCCGATCTCGGGGACGCGTTTGAGATGGCCTTTGGGCGGGCGGGCCGCCAAATAGCGCTCGTTCTCTACCTCGCGTGGACGCTGCTGCTCTGCTCGGTATACGTCAGATATTACGCGGAGCGCCTTATGAGCACCATTTTCCCGAACGCCGATATACGCTTTTTCCTGATACCAATGCTGATCCTCGTGGGTATCGCGGCGCGCGGGCGGATAGAGGCGTTCGCGCGCTTCTCCGAGATAACGATACTGCTGTTCACGGCCGTTTTCGCGCTGCTCTTTCTGTTCTTCATACCGAGCGTAAAAATAGGGAATCTGTTGCCGCTGACGCCCGGCGACGCCGTTTCAGCCGCGCGGTCGGCCATCCCGGTCATGAGCATATGGGGATATATCACGCTGTTTTTCTTTCTCGGCGGGCACATAAAAAACAGGGATAAAATAAAAAAATACGCGCGCTCCGCGATAACGTATATCACCGCCGTGACCGCGCTGATGCTGATTTTTGTGACGGGCTCGCTCGGTTACCGGACTGTGACGCGTATGCCCGCGCCGTTTTTCAGCGCGACAAAGCTGATACAGATAGTGCGGTCGGTCGACCGCATGGAGGCGATACTTCTCTCGCTGTGGGTGGTATCCGACTTCGTCACGATCCTGGCGTTCACGTTTATAGCGATGAATATCGCAAAAAAGCTGTTTGGCGCGGCCGAGGTGCGCAGCTTCGCGTCGCCGATGCTCCTGCTGGGCTACGCCGGCGGACTCGCCGTGGCCTCGAACGGCCTCGAGCTCGAGAGGTTTTCGTCAAACGCCGCGGTGATAGCCGTAAGCGTGTTCGCGGGCACGGTACTCCCGCTCGCCGCGTATCTGACGGGCGCCGTCAGGGGGCGTTGGCCGCTCAAGACGCCCCCGGACGCGCACCCGGGACGCTAACAACCCCCGGCCAAGACCGAAACGAAGCCCAACGGTAATGTAAAATTGAAACGCTCCCGGCGGCGCTTGTGTGCGTGCTGCGGATTTATATGCGGAGAGCGGCTTGACGAGCTGCGGCGGGTTGCACAGAGTCCACCGCTTCAACGCCGCTTCTAGAAGCGCGGAAGAAGTGACGGGCACATATTCTTATTGAAATTCGGAGCGCGGCGAAGTATAATAATTTCAGGGGGAGATGCGCCGTGCGAATAGCGAAAGTCTATTTGGAAACGTCCGTGTTCAACTTCGTGTTCGCGGACGATGCGCCGGACAGGAAGCGGGACACGCTGAAGCTGTTCGAGGAAATCGAAGAAGGCAAATACGAGCCGTACACGTCGGATTACGTTTTGCAGGAACTGAGACGCGCCGCCGAACCGAAGCA
>JAISXU010000009.1 GCA_031270395.1 Oscillospiraceae bacterium | reverse complement strand
TCGTAACAAACGAGCTACGAAGGGTTGGATCTCGCGCTGCGGCGCTCGCAGGGTGTCAGTAGATGGAAATGAATTCCATCTACTGACGGAGATATAACAATTTTTGCTCCGTCGCACGGAACGCACTCCTTCGCAAAAATTCTTTTCGCCACAGCGAAAAGGACGTAAGAGCGAAAAAGAGTGAAAGCGAAAGGCATGGTCATAATAATGGAAAATCAAGTTCTCAGCATAAGGGGTATGACGTGCGCGGCGTGCGCGCAGAGGATAGAGCGGACGGTACGCAAACTGCAGGGCATCGGACAGGCGAACGTGAACCTCGCGAGCGAAAAGCTGTTCGTGGAATACGACGCGGCGGCGCTGGAGCTTCCCGCGATCAAGGACGCCGTCCGCAGGATAGGGTACGAGGTGGTCGAACGCCCCGCCGCCGGCGCGTCCGCCAAGTCCGGCGGCGGGGTTGACGCCGTCGACGAGGACAGGGCGCGCCGTCAAAAGGAGATAAGAACGCTGTGGACGAAGTTCGTCGTATCTGCAGTATTCAGCCTGCCGCTATTGTATATCGCTATGGCGCCGATGATCACGGTCGTTCGGCTTCCGTTCCCCGATTTTCTCGACCCGATGCAATTCCCGCTCGTCTACGCGCTCACGGAGCTGCTGCTGACGCTGCCCGTCGCCGCCGTCGGCTGGCGTTTTTACTACGTCGGGTACCGCGCGCTGTGGATGCGAAGTCCGAATATGGACTCTCTCATCGCCGTGGGCACGACGGCGGCCATAGTGTTCAGCGTTTTTAACACGTGGAGGATAGCGTTCGGCGGCGCCCACGTCGCTATGGAGGCTGTGGAGTCGCTCTATTTTGAGACGGCGGGCGTCATAATAACGCTGATACTGCTCGGTAAGTCGCTGGAGGCCGTGTCGAAGGGCCGCACGAGCGAGGCGATAAAGAAGCTGATGGGGCTTGCGCCGAAAACGGCGATCATCGTCCGCGACGGCGAGGAAAAAGAGATTCCTATTGAGGAAGTCGAAATCGGCGACATAATCGTGGTGAAACCGGGCGCGAAGATCCCAGTGGACGGCACGGTCGTGGACGGCCACACCGCCATTGACGAGTCCATGCTGACGGGCGAGAGTATGCCGGTGGACAAAAAAGCGGGCGACGCCGTGTACGCCGCGTCGCTGAACACCACGGGAAGCGTTCGGTTCAAGGCGGAGAAAATCGGCAGCGACACCGCGCTCGCGCAAATCATCAAGCTGGTGGAGGACGCGCAGGGCAGCAAAGCGCCCATCGCGCAGATGGCCGACATCGTATCCGGCTACTTTGTGCCTATCGTGTGCGCCATCGCGGTAATCGTCGGCATAGCGTGGTACTTCGGCAGCGGCGGAGACCTTGAGTTCGCGCTCACGATATTCATCTCCGTGCTTGTCATCGCCTGCCCGTGCGCGCTCGGGCTCGCCACGCCGACGGCGATAATGGTCGGCACGGGCAAGGGCGCGGAGAACGGAATACTGATAAAAGGCGGCGAGGCGCTTGAAACGGCGCATAAAATCACCACCATCGTGTTCGATAAGACCGGCACCATCACCGAGGGCAAACCGGCCGTGACAGACGTGCTGACGACCGAAGGCGTGGACGCGGATAAGCTCCTGCAGCTCACGGCTTCTGCCGAAAAGGGCTCCGAACACCCGCTGGGCCAAGCCATCGTCTTAGGGGCGCAGGACAAAGGCTTGGAATTGCTCGCGGCGTCCGGCTTCGACTCCATCACGGGGCGCGGCATCGAGGCGCAAATCGGCGGGCAAACCATACTCGCCGGAAACCGGAAGCTGATGGACGAGCGGAATATCGCGCTTGCCGTATTGGAATCCGATTCGGACAAGCTGGCGGAAGAAGGCAAAACGCCGATGTATGTCGCGCTCGACGGACAATTGGCGGGAATCGTAGCCGTGGCCGATGTGATGAAAGCGTCAAGCAAGGCGGCAATCGCGAGTCTGCACAGGATGGGCATAGAGGTAGCGATGATAACCGGCGACAACAAGAAGACCGCCGCCGCCATAGCCAAGCAAGTCGGAATTGACCGCGTTCTCGCCGAGGTGCTGCCGCAGGACAAGTCCAATGAGGTCAAAAAGCTGCAAGCCGAGGGCCGCAAGGTGGCGATGGTCGGCGACGGGATCAACGACGCGCCCGCGCTCGCGCAGGCCGACGTCGGTATCGCCATAGGCTCCGGTACGGATGTGGCGATGGAGTCGGCTGACATTGTGCTCATGAGGAGCGATCTGCGCGACGTGCCGACGGCCGTCGAGCTCTCCAAGCGGACGATACGCAACATCAAACAAAATCTGTTCTGGGCGTTCGGGTACAACACCGTCGGCATACCGATAGCGGCGGGCGTGCTGTATCTGTTCGGCGGGCCGCTGCTCAACCCGATTTTCGCCGCCGCGGCCATGAGTCTGAGCTCCGTTTCCGTCCTGACAAACGCGCTGAGACTGAAGAGGTTTAAGGCAATACACCAATAAGGAGGATTTCACGATGAACAAGAAAAGCGTTATTCCCCTGCTCTGCGCCGGCGTGTTAGCCGCGCTCGCGGGGTGCGCGTCGCTCGACGTGGTCGGCAAGGAGTCCGTGACATCGTTTTCGGCGGTACTGGACGCCGCCGGCGATGAGACGACGCGCGACGATATGAACGGAGGCTGGTCTCTCGGCGCGCCGGACGGCAGCGCCCGCTTCATCTGGAGCGAGGACTACAGCAAAAGCCCGATCCACGATATCATGCTGGAGCTTGACGCCGCGCCGCTCATAAACGCGGGTCTCGATACGGGCAGACTGCCCGAAAGCGTGACGTTTTACGACGGCAAGCTCATGGTCGGCACGAAGCTCGGCGGCGACGCGCTGAAATACAGCGGCGACGCGACGCCGCTCGCATCCTACGAGCAAATCGTGAGTAAATATCGCAAGACCATAGGCTATCACACGGCGCTTGACCACTACAACGTCGATCTGGGCGGCGGGAATATGTTCGAATGGGCGAAGGATATGAGTACCAACGACAAGGACATCGTATTCGTGCTCAATCCGCAGCCGTTCATAGACGCGGGCGTGGACGTGAACGCCGTCGAGGGCTGGGTGTTCACCAAGGTTCCCGTCGATGTGGACGGCAAGCCCACGGAGGTCGATAAGCTTCTGAAAGCGTTTGAGCTGAGTTGAAAAATCTCCGGCCGCCGGTCGCGCGCGGTCCCGCAGGGGAGTCGTCTCCTCCTGCGGGGCCGCTTAATATACGCTCCCGGAGAATAATTTGAGCCGCAAGCCGCAGGCTTGCCTGTCGCGGGCGCCGGAAAAACAATCCGGCGCGCCCGCGGCAATTTATTTTGCCATTTTGCCGCCGCCCGCTCATGTTTTTGCCCTTTGGCGCTTCCATTTCGCGCTCATTTATGGTATAATGTTCACGGAGCAGTCGCGGTCGCGGACGGACGCCGCGGGTTTGGTTTTGCGCGGAGGTGAGCGTCATCGTGCAATATAAAATCGGAGAAGTAGCCCGCATCCTCGGCATATCGCCCGATCTCATTCGCTATTACGAGGAGAAAGGGGTCGTATCGCCGGCAAAGGACCCGTACAATAACTACCGTCACTATGATACGTGGGATATAAACTATCTCATCGACTGCCTGTGGTACAAAAATTTCGGCTTCGGCATAGACGAGGTAGCCCGCATGTTCTCGGAGTGTACATACGACGAGCTGCTCGAAAAGCTCGGCGAAAAGAGCGATGAGATACTGGCGGCGATACGGCGTCAGGAGCTTTTGCTCGGGCGCATCAGGAAATACTGCGAGCGGTTGACAGCCACAAAGAGCTATATAGGCAAGTGTGACATGCGGCGCAACGCGGAATTTGTGTACTATATCAACCGCACCAATTCCGAGTACGACAACCGGGCGGAATTGCAGGAGCTGAGCCGCCGCTGGCTTAAATACATGCCGTTTTCCCGGCGCTACTTCGAGATACCGCGGAGCGGACTGTACGGCGGAGGCGACAGCTACTCGTGGGGCTTCTCGCTCGGTATGCAGTACGTGGAGGAATTCGGCATTGAAATCAAGCGCCCCATAGAGTTCATGTCCTCGCGCCTGTGCATACATTCCGCTTTCAAAAGCGAGGGCAAGGGCAAGTTTACGGCGCGTCACATCGACTTTATGTCCGACTACGCGAGCAAAAACGGGTACTCGGTCGGCGGAGACGCGTTCGGCAATCTCGCGTGCAGCGTCATTGAGGACGGCAAGGTGACGGGTTATTTTGAGGTATGGCTGCCGGTTGACGAGTGAGCCGGTTGCGTGCGGCGGTCGCGCTATTGTCGGCAATCGAGTCGCGTGAGCCGAGCTCCCGGCGTATGAGGGACTATTTTTTTATGCAGCAGGGTGAGGGATATGGAAACTACGACGATTATTGAGACGCGGTATCCGGAGTGCGACAGGATGGGGATAGTCCACCACGCGGTATACCCCCTGTGGTATGAGATGGCGCGGATGGACTTCTTCGCAGCGCTTGGCTTCTCCTTTACCGACATGAACGCGCTCGGCGTCAATCCGGCGATGGTGGATATGCGGCTGCAATACAAGGCGCCGGCGGGTTATCCGCAGACGCTGACGGTGACGACGCGCCGCGGAGAGCTCGCGCCGCGCAAGCTGGAGCTGCTGTACGAGATAACCGCGGAGAACGGGGATATAATCAACGCCGCGCGCACATTTCACGTGTGGACGGGGCCCGACGGGCGCGCGTACAATATTGAGGAAAACATGCCGGACGTCTACGCGCGACTTAAAAACTCATAACGGGAGAGACACTGATGTACAAAATAACAAAAAAACGGGTACTCAATTCATCGACGGTCATGCTCGAATTTGACGCGCCGCTCATAGCGCGCCGGGCGCTGCCGGGACAGTTCGTCGTTCTGCGCGTAGACGAGCCGGGGGAGCGGGTGCCGTTCACCATAGCGGACAGCGACGAGCGGACGGGCGCCGTCTCGGTGATTTTTCAGATAGCCGGACACTCGACGCGAAAGCTCGCCGCGCTGTCGGAGGGGGAGAGCGTGCTCGACCTTGTCGGTCCGCTGGGGCGCGCGTCAGAGCTCGACGGGTTCCGCAGCGCGGCCGTCATAGGCGGCGGACTCGGGATTGCCATCGCGTATCCGCAGGCGAGAGCGCTGTACGAGCGAGGCGCCAGAACCGACGTCATCGTCGGCTTTCGCACACGGGAGCTGACGATATTGGAGGAGGAGCTGTCGGCCGTGTCGAGCGAGCTGACCGTCATGACGGACGACGGCTCAAACGGCAATAAGGGCTTTGTGACCACCGCCCTCCAGCGGAAGCTGGAGGCGGGGGCGAAGTACGACGCGGTAATCGCCATAGGCCCGCTGCCTATGATGAGGGCCGTGTGCGAGCTGACGCGCGGATACGGCGTACACACGATAGTCAGCATGAATTCCGTGATGATAGACGGCACGGGCATGTGCGGCTGCTGCCGCGTCACCGTGGGCGGGGAGCGCAAATTCGCGTGCGTGGACGGGCCGGATTTTGACGGACATCTCGTAGATTTCGGAGAGGCGGCGTACAGGTCGCGCATGTTTCTGGAGGAGGAGCGGATCAGCAGCGAGACGCACGTCTGCAACCTGACGGGGGGTGTCCGTTAATGGCGGGAAAGAACATGAGCCTTGAGAAGACGCCTATGCCGGAGCAGGAGCCGGGCGTCCGCTCGCGCAATTTTGACGAGGTGGCGCTCGGGTATACGGACGGGCAGGCGATGGCGGAGGCCGCGCGGTGTCTCGGCTGTAAGAGCTCGCCCTGCGTGGCGGGCTGTCCCGTTAACGTCAGGATACCCGAGTTCATAGCGCGCGTGGCCGACGGCGACTTCCCGGCAGCCGCGGAGATAGTCACGTCGTCAAACGCGTTGCCGGCGATATGCGGCAGGGTATGTCCGCAGGAAAAGCAGTGCGAGAGCCTGTGTGTGCGCGGGAAGAAGGGCGAGAGCGTCGCGATAGGACGGCTGGAGCGCTTTGTGGCGGATAAGCTGCTTGACGCCGCGGCCGACGGCGCGGCGGCGCCCGCGGCCGGCGGAACCGCCCCGATTGGGCGCGGCGCGGATAGGCCGCGCGTGGCAGTGGTGGGCGCGGGCCCGTCCGGGCTGACGTGCGCCGGCGAGCTGGCAAAGCTGGGGTATGCGGTGACGGTGTTCGAGGCGCTCCACACGCCGGGGGGCGTGCTTGTCTACGGCATACCGGAGTTTCGCCTGCCTAAAGCCATAGTGCGCCGCGAAATCGCCAATCTCACGTCGCTGGGCGTTGAGATCATAACAAACGTCGTAGTCGGCAGGACTATCCCGCTCGACGAGCTGCTGGGAACCGCAGGGTATTCCGCGGCGTATATCGCGTCCGGGGCGGGCTTGCCCAAGTTTCAGCATATCCCGGGTGAGAACCTCAACGGGGTATATTCCGCAAACGAGTTCTTAACGCGCATAAATCTGATGCGCGCGTATGAGTTCCCGCAATACGACACACCCCTGCGCGTGGGCGACACAGTGGCCGTCGTCGGAGGGGGCAACGTAGCTATGGACGCCGCGCGCTGCGCAAAACGCGTCGGGGCTAAGAACGTTTACATCGTCTACCGCCGGGGCGAGGCGGAGCTGCCCGCGCGTCTCGAGGAGATACACCACGCGCGCGAGGAGGGCGTAGTCTTCAAATTTCTGACGGCGCCCACAAGACTGGAGGGCGACGGCGACGGCTTTGTGCGGTCAATGGAGTGTCAGGAGATGGAGCTTGGGGAGCCGGACGCGTCGGGGCGGCGCAGACCGGTGATAAAGCCCGGGGGCGTGTTCACGCTCGACGTATCGACGGTGGTAGTCGCCATAGGGAACACGCCGAATCCGCTCATAGTCTCCACGACGCCCGGACTCGCGGCGGAGTCGTGGGGAGGCGTAATAGCCGACGAGGAGACGGGAGCGACGAACCGTCCGGGCGTATACGCGGGCGGCGACGCCGTCACCGGTGCGGCGACGGTCATACTTGCTATGGGCGCGGGGAAGAAAGCCGCCGCGGCGATAGATGTGTATTTGACGCAAAAAGGTTGAAACAAGTTCAACCTTATGTTAAAATCGCGTTTTGCTCGCCGGGACGGGCAACCGCAAAACAGGCGCATTATGACCATGCCTTTTCTTGATCGTTTTGTGCCTGAAGTGAAAAGAAAGGCATGGTCATAATAAGATTTAAGATTGTGAGGTAAAACGCATGAAAAAGTCACTTGGAGTGAGGGAGCTCGCGTTTCCGGCGCCGGCGTTCGTAATAGGCACATATGACGACAGGGGAGAGCCGAACGGCATTACGCTGGCGTGGTGCGGGATAGTCAGCTCGGGGCCGGCGGCGATAGGCATATCCGTCAGGCCGGGCAGATACAGCTACAAGAGCCTGTTGGAGCGGCGGGCCTTCACCGTGAATTTCGCGCCGGAAAAGCGCCTCGCCGAGACGGATTACTTCGGCATAGTGTCCGGCAGGGACGTGAATAAATTCGAGAAGACCGGGCTGACCGCCGTGCGCGGCGATTTTGTCGACGCGCCGTACATAAAAGAGTTTCCGGTCAACATAGAGTGCGAGGTCACGCATACTCTCGACTTGGGGGCGCATACTCTGTTTATCGGAGAGGTGCGGGACGTCAAGGCGGACGAGTCCGCGCTGGACGCCTCCGGGCGGATCGATATACACGCCGCCGGTATTTTGACGTTCGACGTGACGAGCGGGAGCTATCTGCTGCCCGGCCCCGCCGCCGGACGCGCGTTTTCCGCCGGCGCGAAATTCAAGGAGTAGCGCCGCGGACATACCGTAAATGAAAGGAAGTCTTAATTGATACCTGCACTGACGATTTTCCTGCTCACCTACGCGCTCATGCTCGCGCTGTCCAAGTACCGGCACATCGTAGCGCTCGCCTCGGCGGCGCTGTACGTCGTCCTCGGAATACTGCCCGTCGGCGGTATACTGTCCGCCATCGACTTTAATGTGATCCTGATGCTCGCCGGAACGATGGCGATAGTCTCGCTGTTCATCGAATCGAACATGCCCCAGCGCATAGCCGACGTTCTGCTCGCGCGGACGAAAAACGTCTGCCGTGCCGTCGTCGCGCTCTCGCTGTTCGCGGGAGTGATTTCGGCGTTCGTGGACAACGTGGCGACGCTGCTCATCGTCGCGCCCGTGGGTCTGGCGATCTCAAAAAGATTGAAGATACCGCCCGTGCCCGTACTCATCGCTATATCCGTGTCCTCCAACCTGCAGGGGGCGGCGACGCTCGTGGGCGACACGACGTCCATACTGCTCGGAGGGTACGCGAAGCTCGACTTCCTCGATTTCTTTGCGACGCGCGGCAGGCCGGGCATATTCTGGGCAGTGGAGCTCGGCGCCGTCGCCACCATCCCCGTGCTCTATCTGATATTCAGGAAATACCGCGACAGCGTCCCCAAGCCCGAGCTCACCGGGGTGACGGACTATTTCCCGTCCGTACTGCTCGTGACTCTGGTCGCGCTGCTCATATGCGCGTCGTTTATTCCGGGCAAGCCGGAGATAACGAACGGGCTCATCTGTATGGCGCTCGGGCTTATCGGCACGGCGCGGGCGGTGATAAAGCGCGGCCCCGCAGCGCTAGGGCGCGTGCTGCGCGAGATAGACTATGTGACGCTGCTGCTGCTGGCGGGGCTGTTCGTCGTCATCGCCGGTATCACGGAGGCGGGCGTCGTCGGCGCTATTGGCGACGCGTTCGTCAGGATATCCGCGGGCAGCGTTTTCGGCATCTACACACTGCTCGTTTTCGGCTCCGTGCTTTTCTCCGCGTTTATAGACAATATCCCGTACGTGGCCACGATGTTGCCCGTTGTGACGGTGATTGCCGGGTCGCTCGGCGTGGACCCCACGCTATTGTACTTCGGTCTGCTCTCCGGCGCGACGCTCGGCGGGAACCTGACGCCCATAGGCGCGTCGGCGAACATCACGGCTATCGGTATTCTGCGGCGCGAGGGGTACTCGGTGAGAGTGCGCGACTTCATGAAGATCGGCGTGCCCTTCACTCTGACGGCGGTGCTTGTGGGGTATGTCTTCATCTGGTTTACTTATCACCCCTGATATGTTGCGTCAGGTGAATTTACAGCTGATAAATCAGTCAATTAACGAATTCAGAGGTGCTATTGAAAAGCGAAAGGCCGATAAACAATGAACATTGAATATTCGAAGCAAGCGGTCAAGATGATAGCCCGTATTGATACGCCTATAAAACAACGCATTCGGCAAGCCGTAAACAATTTGCCGGAAGGTGATACAAAGCTGCTGAAAGCGCGTAGCGGCGTGTGGCGATTAAGAGTCGGCAACTGGCGTATATTGTTTTCCTACCCGGACAAAGACGTTATCTTAATTGAAAAATCGCCCCACGTGGACAAGTGTATAAGGAGGTATAAGTATGTCTATTACACAGCAAATAGGGTTTATCGTGGAACAACTGCCGGAGACGGAACAGCGCTTAATCCTCGAATTGGTTAAACTTATTAATACCGACGACGTTTTAACCCCGCAAGACCTCGCCGACATCGAAGCCGCCCGCACAGAACACGCCCGTGGCGAGACAACCCCTGACAGAAAAATTGATTGGGATTGAAACAATTGGATATAAATGTCACAGTCAACCAGATGCTGGTGCTGTTTTTGGTGCTAGTAGTCGGTTACGCGGCGCGCAAGCTGAAGATCATGTCCGATATGACGGACAAGCTGTTGTCGAAGCTCGTAGTCAATATTGCCGTACCGTGTACTATAATACTGGCAATAGTGAGCGGAGACGCGGATATGCCGGGCGCGCAGAGCGCGCTGTTTCTGCTCCTGTGCGCCGCCGTATACGCGATATCGCTGCTTCTGGCGTTTTTGGCGCCGGTGCTCTTTCGGCGAAGGATCAAGGACTCCGGCCTTATCTCCTTTATGATGGCGTTCGGGAACGTCGCGTTTATGGGTTTTCCCATCTGTCAGGCGATATTCGGTGACGAGTCTATGTTTTACGTCGCGCTTTTTAACATACCGTTTACGCTGCTCGTGTATTCGGCCGGAATCGTGATGGTCTCGGGAGGTCAGGTAAAAAACCCACAGCCGGGCGGAACGGGGTCGGACGCGCCAGCGAGGCCCGCCGTAAAATTCAATCCGCGACTGCTGCTGAACCCGTCGTTCATATCGGCGATAGTCGCCGTCGCGCTTTTCGCTTTCAAGCTGCGACTTCCGGGTGTCGTCTTGGGCGGCGTCGAGATAATCAGCCGTATGACCACGCCGTCCGCCATGCTGATAATCGGCTCGTCGCTCGCGCCCGTTTCGCCGCGGGCGGTGTTCGCGGAACGGAGATTGTATTTGCTCGCGCTTGTGAAGCTGGCGGTGATACCCGTCGCCGTGTGGCTCGTCATGCGCGGCTTTGTGCGCGACGCGCTGCCGCTGGGCGTGCTTGTCGTCCTCGCGGGGATGCCGTCCGCCACGAGCGCCCCCATGCTGGCGTACGAATACGGCGGGAATACGCGGTTGGCGTCCGGGGGCGTATTTTTCACGACGCTCCTGTCGGTATTCACGATACCGCTCCTGACGTATATTTTGCTATAGACCGAATAAATTCGTTTGTTACGACTGTGTCGTAACAAACGAGTTACGAGGGTTGGAACTCGCCGTGCGCGGCTCGCAGAGTGTCAGTAGATGGAAATGAATTCCATCTACTGACGGAGATATAACAATTTTTGCTCCGTCGCACGGGGCGCACTCCTTCGCAAAAATTCTTTTCGCC
>JAISXU010000005.1 GCA_031270395.1 Oscillospiraceae bacterium | reverse complement strand
CTCCACGTGCTCTGTAGTATGCCCGTGCCTCCAACTCGTAGTATACCACAGCACATCAATATATCGCGCCATCTAGGTTTCATGCCTCGTTGGTGCCAGAAAGGAATGGTCATATCATGTCAACCGCTCAAAACTCAGCCGAGAAAGGCGATTTTGCCAAAACCGTGCTCATGCCGGGCGATCCGCTCCGTTCGCAATTTGTCGCAGAGACGTATTTCGAGAACCGCAGGCTCGTAAACAACGTGCGCGGAATACAGGGCTACACCGGCACATACAAGGGCGTCCCGGTGTCCGTCATGGCGTCCGGCATGGGGATGCCGTCCATGGGTATCTACTCATATGAGCTGTACAATTTTTACGACGTGGAAAATATAATCCGCATCGGTACGGCGGGCGCCATCTCGCCAAAGCTGAAGCTGCGCGACGTCGTAGCCGGCATAGGAGCGTCCACCAACTCGAGCTATACGCTAAATCAGTTCAGTCTGCGGGGACAGCTCGCGCCGACGGCCGATTTTCACTTGCTCGAAACCGCCGTGAACGTCGCGCGCAAGCTCGGCGTCGAGATGGTGGTCGGAAATCTCTACACCACGGATCATTTTTACGACGCGTCTGCGGCGACGTTCGAGTGGGGCAAGCTCGGCTCGCTCGCCGTTGAGATGGAGGCGGCGGCGCTCTACACAAACGCGATTCAGGCGGGCAAGCGGGCGCTCGCCATCTGTACTATTTCGGATCACCTCGTCACCGGCGAGGAACTGGACGCCATAACGCGCCAGACGGCGTTTACCCAGATGATGGAGATAGCTCTTGAGACGGCAATCGCCGTTGACGCTTAACGGTTTGCGACTTCTTGTAGCCATGCGCCGCGCTGCGGAGCGCGGCGCGGCACGGCGAGAACTAGCCCTCGTAACTCGTTTGTAAGCGCGAAGCGCTTGCAAACGAGATGCTTCACATGCGCTTTTTAATCTGGCTTATGGCGTTCTTCTCAAGTCTGGATACCTGCGCTTGACTGACGCCGACTTGGGCGGCGACCTCCATCTGTGTCTTGCCCTGGAAGAATCTGAGCGCCAAAATACACCTCTCTCGCGCCGTAAGACTGCCGATGGCGTCGCACAGCGCAATCTGCTCCAGCCAGCTGTCGTCGCTGTTCTTTGTGTCGCTGATCTGGTCTCCTATGCAAATGCTGTTTCCGCCGTCCGTGTAGACGGGTTCGTAAATCGACACAGGATCGGCTATGGAGTCGAGCGCCAATACGACGTCCTCGCGGCATACGCCCAGCTCCCGCGCAACTTCCTCAATCGTGGGTTCCCGCTGCGTCTCCGTGAGCAGTCTTTCTTTTATCCTGAGCGCCCTGTACGCGGTATCCCGCATACTGCGGCTCACCCTTATGGCGCTGTTGTCACGCAAATAGCGCCTTATTTCTCCGATAATCATCGGCACGCCATATGTTGAAAATCTGACCTCCTGCGATGTGTCGAAATTGTCTATCGCCTTCATCAGACCTATGCACCCCACTTGAAACAAGTCGTCCGCGTTTTCGCCGCGGTTTGTGAACTTTTGCAAGACAGAAAGGACTAACCTCAGATTGCCCTCTATCAGTTCCTCTCTGGCGCGCGCGTCGCCGCGCTTGCTCCGCTCCAGAAGCGCGGAAATCTCATCATTTTTCAGCGTTTTCAGCCGAGACGTATTCACGCCGCAAATCTCAACTTTGCCGGTCAAGCAATCACACCCTCTAACAGTTACGTCCGCGGCGGTGAGGTCATAGCAGATGTCAATGCCTCTCCCCTCTCGTAAGGCGATGGCCGCCGCATTGCTTTCACATGGTAAACGGATTGCGTCTACCGCGCGCGGTATAAGTATTTCCATTTTTGCGAGAATAATTCGCAATGCTTCGTCCTCTCCGAAACGAACCCACTTCGTTGGGTTGCGTTTCGGTTTTGGACGGGGGCGATCGAGGGCGGTTCCCCTACAGGAATAACAAAATAACAAAATCCTCCTGAAAGCACCGGTTGACTTTTTTTCTGAAGTGTTTTAGAATATCACGCAAGTAAGTCAGACGGCCGCGGGGGTGAGCCGAAAGGCTCCCTCTGAGGAAAGTCCGGGCTCCGCAGGGCAAGGATAACGGGTAACGCCCGCCGAAGGCGACTTCAGGACAAGTGCAACAGAGATATACCGCCTCGACTAACCCATACCCGCGTGCGCGCCCGTTATAACGGGCCTCGCGCGGAGGATGGGAAGCGGCCTCGTGTGTCAAGCGCCGACATTTATGTATGCGTGAGAGCCGCGAGACCCGCGGCGAGGTAAGGGTGGAAAGGCGAGGTAAGAGCTCACCCGGGGGTATGGCGACATATCCCCCGCTGTAAACTCTATCCGGAGCAACACCGTGACAGGGGGGCATACGGCTTGCCCGGCCGCTCCCCAGAGGTGGCATGAGCCGTCCGGCGACGGACGGCCAAGATAGATGGCTGTCCAACGACAGAATCCGGCTTACCGACTTACTTGCATGACAAATCAGGGCGGACAATGTCCGCCCTGATTTGCTAACTGAACTGCACCTGCTCGTTGAACTCAAAGCTCAGGCCGTAAGCGCCGCCGTGCGCTTTGATTATCGACATAACGGCGTCGTAGGTCTCCATATTGTTCCAATCGCGCTGGAATTCAAGTAAAATCTGCTGCCATGTGAGAGGTATCACGCCGGCCTTAGTCATGCGCGTGAGGGCGTTCTCATGGGCGATTTTCGACGCGCCGGCGCACGCGTCCGCGGCGACGTATACCTTGTAGCCGTCCTGATACATCGACAGGGCGGGGAATGTGACGCACGCCTCCGTCCACAGGCCGGAGATAATGACGCTCCTCCGGCCGGTCGCCTCGACGGCCGCCCTGAGGTTTTGATCTTCCCAGCAGTTTATAGCCGTGCGGTCGATGGGAACCGTCTGAGGCAGCGCGTTTTGCAGCTTGGAGAAAAGGTGGCCGGAGAACGTGTTAGCCTCCACGGTCGTCAGCAGACACGGGACGCCAAACGCCGCGGCGGTCTTGGCAAGGCCCAGCACGCTGTTCATGATCATGCCGCGCGACGCGCTTTCGACTCCGAAATACATGTGCGGTTGGTGATCGACAATCAGTACGACGCATTGCTCCGGGTCCAGCAGGCACTGTGGGTATTCGCGCATAGTAGACACCTCCAAATGACATTTTCATATGGTGAACGTTTTCATACGGTAGTTTTTACGCATTTGCGGATAATATGCACGGCTATTCTTTTTTTATAAAATCTCTCCGGATAACAGTAAGAATAAATTCGTATGCACTCGTTATCGCTCTTACGTCCTTTTCGCCTGTCCGCCCTGCCCGTCCGGCAGGCGGGCGACAGGCGGGCTGTGGCGCGAGAACTACGTCCAAAGCCGAAACGAAGCCCGACGGACAGATAACAGATAACAGATAACAGATAACACCTTCCCGCGGTCCCAATCCCCACATCCCAAACCGAATCGCAACCGGGGCGTAGCGGTTGCGATTCGGAGAGGACGAACCGCGAAGCGAGACTTAGCGTAGCGCGTGAGGACGATACGACGCTCCGAGCTTAGCGCAGTCCGTGCGGACGAAGCGTAGCGCGTGAGGACGATACGCCTCAAGCCGTGACAAACGAAATGATTCTATATGTACAATGTACTATTGACATTTACCGGTGGTTAATGGTAATATGTCAGTTAGTTGAAACAAGGGGTCTTTCAGCATGAAATTAGCACCATATAACCGGCAGTAAGATGCACAAAAATACGGACAGGGCGGAAAGGGATAGGGGATATGAGAAAAGGAAAATTGTTAGGAATCGCGTTATTATTTACGGCTATACTGGCGGGAGGCGCGCACGCCCCGGCGCTGGCGGCGCCGGCGGATTACGGCGACGGGGCGTACACAACGGCGAGCTTCACCTACTACCTCAATCCGGACACGGGCGTCACGGACGACGGCGGGACCAAAAACGCCGCGCTCGGCGAGGGTATGTGCCGCAGCGTAGTGTATGAGACCGCTCTCGTGGAGCTCGACGGCGGGAAAATTTACGCCACCGTGCGCTTGCAGCTTATGAGCAATATGAAGGACTTTCGGCTGTACGTCCAGAACGAGCCGAAGGGCGGGTACACAAGCGTAAGGCCGCGCGTCATTGCGGAGGACGCCTCGGCGGACACCGCCGATTACCGTTTTGAAATTCCGTCCGTGACGGCGTATATGAGCTGGGAGATGTACGTGATACCGATGGGGCGCGACGTCAAATTCTATATGAACCTCGACGACGAGCTGGCGCCCGGCGGCGCGGACTTCATCGTCAGCGTGAAGCCTAAGACCTCCCCGACGCCGACGCCGACGCCTTCCGCGTCTCCCGCCGAGATGCCCGCCGGCGACCCGGACAAATCGCCGGCCCCTCCCGAGCCGCCGCATACGGATATGTCTCCCCCATCCGAACCGGCCGCGCCGTCCCAGACGCAGCCGGCTGAGACCGCTCCGGCGACCGTGACGCCGCCGGACACCTCCCCCGCCGAGACGCCCGCGCTCGCCGAGACGCCGGCTGCGGAGACGCCCACAGCTCCGCCCGCGTCCGAAGACACCGATAAAACACCGGATGTCTCCGCCGCGCCCTCGGAAGCTCCCGGTAACACGCAGGGGGATTCCTCCGCATCTGAAGCTCCGGCGCCGGAGCGCTCCTCCGTGCCTGAAGCCTCGATTCCCGCCGCCGCCGCGCCGGACACCGTTTCAGCCCCCGAGGCGCCCGCTACGGAGGAGGAAGCGCCGAAGGCCGGTTTTGGAGGCGTCATACTCGCCGGAGCGGTCATTGTCGTCGCGGCGGCGGCCGTGATCGCCGTGCCGAAAATCGTGAGGAAGTACAGATGAGCGCGGGAAAAGGCGGCTTGTCCAACTTGAAAAAATTAGCCGCCGCCCTGCTGGTATTGGCGGCGGCGCTGGCCGCGTCCGGTTGCGTGAACCAGCATCCGGCTCGGGACGAGCCCACGCCGTCCGGGAGCGCCGTAGAGACGGCGGACGCGTCCGCGTCCGAAGATACGCCCGCTCCGCTTCAATCGGCTCCGGAGGATACATACAGACTAGTCGCCACGTCGCGCGCCGCCGTCGACATATGCGACAGGCTCGGGCTACGGCTTGTCGGACGACCCGCGCTTGAGGGCTTGCCGGAGCGCTACTCCGACCTGCCGGAGACCGGCAGCCCGATGCAGCCGGATTTTGAGGCGATACGTCTGCTCGAACCCACCGAGGTCGTCGGCCCGGACACGCTGGAGAGCGATCTCGCCACGGGCTTTGAAAACGCCGGTATCCCCGCGACGTTTCTCAATCTCCGCAGCGTCGAGGGGCTCTACGAGAGCGTGGGCTATCTCGGCGAAAAGTACGGCGCCGCCGAAAAGGCGGACGCGCTCATCGCCGAATACCGCTCGGCCCGCGCGGAGCTGGAGGCGAAAAAAGAAGGCAGGAGCGGCCCGCGCGTGCTGATTCTGATGGGCTTGCCCGGCGCGTATATCGAGTGTACGCCGAGCTCCTACGCCGGGAGCCTCGTCGAGCTCTGCGGCGGGACGAGCGTCGTCACAGACCCCGTCGAGGATTTTGTGAGCTGGAACACGGAGGCGCTTTTGGAGCTTGACCCGGACGTAATCGTCCGCACGGCGCACGCGCTGCCCGAGCTTGTGCAGGAAATGTTCGCGAAGGAATTCGAGGAAAACGATATATGGAAGCACTTCCGCGCGGTGCAGGAGGGGCGCGTATATGACCTCGACTACACGGTGTTCGGCATGAGCGCGAATTTCCGCTGGCCGGAGGCGTTTGACGAGCTCGGAGAGATATTCTACGGGGACGCCGCGCTGTGACGGCGCGCGTGACGAAAAAGAGCGCGGCGAGAGGCGCGCTCGCGTGCGTGGTGCTCGCCGCGGCGGTCGTCTGCCTCGCGCTATTTGCCATGAAGTCCGGCAGCATCGCCCTGTCGTGGCGCGAGCTTATGCGCGGGCTGTTCGTCGAGTATGACGCGCGCGTCGCCGCCGTATACGATCTGCGCTTTCCGCGCGTGCTCATCGCGCTGCTCTCGGGCGCGGTGCTCTCTTGTTCCGGGCTGCTGTTACAGGCGGCGCTGAAAAATCCTCTCGCCGACCCCGGCATAATCGGCATATCGGGCGGGGCGGCGTTCGCGGCGTCCGTCGTGACGGCGTTCTTCCCGGCACTGTATTTTGAAGCGCCGGCGTTCGCGTTCATAGGCGGCGCGGCGGCGTTTGTCGTCATCTATTCGCTCTCGTGGAAGGGCGGGCTCGATCCCGTGCGCATCGTGCTCATCGGCGTCGCAATCTCCGCCGTATTCGCCGGGCTGACGGGCATAATAGGCGGGATGTCGAGCGTGTCGGGCGTGTCCGTCACCGTCTCCGGGCTGTCCCAGCGCACGTGGAGCGACGTGCGGCTGCTCGGCGTTTACTCCGCCGTCGGACTTATACCCGCGTTTTTGCTCGCGCCCGCCTGCAATCTCCTGGCGCTGGAGGACAGGGCCGTGCGCGGACTTGGCGTGAACGCGGACGCTCTGCGGGCGGGGGTTTCCTGCGCCGCCGTGCTTCTGGCGTCCTCCGCGACCGCCATAGTCGGCGTCGTCGGATTTCTGGCGCTCATAACTCCGCACGTCGCGCGGGCGGTAGTCGGCGGCGACCACAGACTCTTGACGCCGTTTTCCGCGCTGCTCGGCGCCTTCGTACTGCTGCTCGCGGACACAGTAGGGCGGCTGATATTCGCGCCCTACGAGCTCTCGGCGGCGGTGGTGATGAGCGTGCTCGGCGGGCCGTTTTTCATCGCGCTACTGAGGAAAAAAAGGATGTGATTTATGTGACCGACGAAGTCCTATCCGTCCGCGAGCTCGCGTTTTCATATGGCGACAACCGCGTACTCGACGGCGTGAGCTTTGATTTGAAGCCCGGCTCCGTCACGGCGCTGATGGGCGCGAACGCCTGCGGCAAGACGACGCTGCTGAACATTATGACTAAGAACCTAAAGCCCGCCTGCGGGCGCGTTATGCTCGGGGGCGCGGATATTTCTGAAATAAGGCTACGCGACTTCGCGCGCCGCGCCGCCATAGTCCACCAGAAGAACGCCGCGCCGGACGACCTGACCGTAAAAAAGCTCGTCGCGTACGGCAGGATACCGCACTCGTCTATGCTGCGCGGGCGGTCGGAGCGGGACGAGGAGTGCATTGCGCGGGCTATGGCGTCAACGGGCATAACCGACTTGGCGGACAAGCCGATGGGCGCGCTCTCCGGCGGGCAGCGTCAGCGGGCGTTTATCGCAATGGCGCTGGCGCAGGATACGGGGCTCTTGTTCCTCGACGAGCCGACGACGTTTCTCGACGTGCGCTATCAGGTGGAGATACTGCGACTCATACGAGAGCTCAACGGCGAGCAGGGCATGACCATCGTAATGGTGCTGCACGATATAAATCAGGCGCTGGCGTACTCCGACGAGGTGATAGGCTTGCGGGACGGAAAAATCCTCGCGCAGGGCGCCCCGCGCGAGGTTATCGACTCGGATATGATTTACGCGCTGTACGGTATAAGTCTGGAGGTGCAGTCAGACGCGCGGCGTATGTGGGTGCTGCCGGTGTGACGGCGAATTAATAATGAATAATGAATAATGAATAATTACCGAAATAATTTCGTTTGCACTCGATTTCGCTCTCTCGTCCTTATCGGCGGAGTCGATAAGGATTTTTGCTACGGAAGTGCGACGTTGTGCGACGGAGTAAAAGTAGTAAGTTTTTCCATACTTTATACGCTATTTCTGCGTTCTTGTAATTTTCTTATTATGTAATAGAATTATATCGCAGGGCAAACCTGAATATAAGTTTTTGAAAGGAAGCCATACTATGAAAAAAATTGTCAAACCTCTATTCCTCGCGCTCGGCTTTGTCGCGCTCGGACTCGGTACGCTCGGGATATTCCTGCCCGTGCTGCCCACGACGCCGCTCTATCTGCTCACGGTGTTCTGCTTCGCGCGCGGCTCCACGCGCTTTCACAACTGGTTTTTATCGACCGGGCTGTATAAAAAGCACCTGGAGGGCTTCATCAAAACGCGCTCAATGACGATGAAGAAGAAAATCGCCGTCTGCGCGCTCGTCACGGCTATGCTGGCGGTGGGAATGTACTTCTCAAAGCCAATATACGCGCGAATTATTATTGCCGCCGTGATGGTGTTCCACTGGTACTTGTTTTTCTTCAAGATAAAAACCGCGCCGCACGGCGGCAAAAAACTTAAAGACGCGAAAGGATAGGGCGGTTGATATGATAGAAAAACGCCTGTTGCGGTTCGCGGAGGGGGCGGTCCGGCGTATCGCCGCCGCCGTCGCCGCGCAGTGGCTGGGACTGCTGTGCGGCGTCGCGGTCACCGCCGCCGTCTCCTATATTATCGGGCAGCTCGCTCGCGGCGGCGAGGATTACGGGGCGTTTGCCGCCGTGCTGATAATCGCCGCCGCCGCCGCGCTGCTGCGCGCCTTTTTCACCGCCGCCGCCTCGCGCGCCTCGTTTCGCGCGTCGTCGGGCGTAAAGCGGCTGTTCCGCGAGAGGGTTTACCAAAAGCTGCTCGACCTCGGCGGGGCGTACACCGAGACGCTCTCCACGGCGGACGCGTTCCAGACGGCGACGGAGGGCGTAGACCAGTTGGAGGTGTATTTTGCCAGATACATCCCGCAGTTCTTCTACAGTATGCTCGCCCCGGCGACGCTTTTTTGCGTACTCGCCCCGCTCGATTTGCGCGCCGCGCTCGTTCTTCTCGTCTGCGCGCCGCTGATCCCCGCGCTGCTGCTGATGATAGGCAAGATGGCGGGGAAGATGGCGCGCCGGCAGATGGGCTCTTATATAACGCTCGGGGACAGATTTTTGGAGAATATCCAGGGTATGACGGCGCTGAAGGTCTACTCCGCCGACGGCGCGCGACAGGAGGAAATGGCGCGCGAGGCCGAATCGTTCAGGCAGTCCACGATGCGCATACTGCGTATGCAGCTCGCGTCGATTATTGTGATGGACGTAGTGGCCTTCGGCGGCGCGGCGCTCGGCGTCGTCCTCGCGGCGCTCGCCGTCCGACGCGGGAGCGCGGACATCCCACAGGCGCTGATGATAGCCCTGCTGTCGGCGGAGTTTTTCATCCCACTGCGTCAGCTCGGCTCGCTGTTCCACGTGTCGATGAACGGCGTCGCGGCGAGCGAGCGCATGTTTCGTCTGCTCGACCTCGAATTGCCGCCGGATGGGGACAAGATGCTGCCGGAGGGGGCACTTGACGTCAGACTGCGCGGCGTATCGCTGACATATCCCGATGCGCCCGCGCCCGCGATAGACGGAGTTTCAATCGATATTCCTCCGCGCGGGCTCGTGTCGGTCGTCGGGGAGTCGGGCGGCGGCAAGAGCACGCTGGCCGCCGTGCTGTCCGGCGCGCGGCGCGGTTATACGGGCTCGGCCTCCATAGGCGGGCTGGAGCTGCGCGATATATCGCGCGGGAGCTTGAACCGCGCCGTCACGCTCGTCTCGCACGACGGCTATGTGTTTTCGGGAACCGTCGCTGAAAACCTGCGTCTCGCAAGGCCGGACGCGTCGGACGCGGAGCTCGTGTCGGCGCTCGAAAAGGCGCGGCTGTGGGATTTTTTCGCGGCGGGCGACGGGCTTGAAGCGCGCCTCGACGAGCGCGGGGCGAATATCTCCGGCGGTCAGCGCCAGCGCCTCTGTCTCGCGCGGGCGCTTCTGCGGGATAGCGCGATTTATATTTTCGACGAGGCGGCGTCAAATATCGACGCTGAGAGCGAGGCGGCGATCATGGAATCCGTGCGGGAGCTCGCAGGAACGCGGGCCGTGCTGCTGATAACGCACAGGCTCGCCGCCGCGGAGCCGTCGGACATGATATACGTGCTCGACGGAGGGAAGCTCGCCGAGTCGGGAACGCACACAGACCTGCTCGCGCGCGGCGGCGGCTACGCGCGGCTGCACGGGCGGCAGAAGGAACTGGAGGATTTCAGAACGCGTCAATCGTCATAGTGACCCTTACAAGCGTATATCTCAAGAATCCCGCCACCGAGCTTAAAAACAAGCCTGTTCGTGTTGTCTATACGGACGCTCCACCAGCCAGCCAAATTCCCTTTTAGCGGTTCCGGTTTTCCTGTACAGCTGTAACCGTGGCGCTCAATATCCTTTATCAGTGCGTTGATTTTCCGCAGAGTCTTTTTATCCTCTGTTTGCCAATCTGAATAGTCGCTCCATGCCGTGTCATGCCACAGCTTATTCATCGTCTTCGCTCTCAATCAATTCATGGAGCGACATATTGCGCCCCGCCTCGGCGTCGGCCTTCACCCTCAGTAAATGCGCAATGTTGCTTTCGCTGTAAAACGGGTCCACCCTTGTAGTTACGTCGAACGGCAGCCGCTGCTCACGCACGACGGTGCGCGCGAACATGTTGAACGCCGTCGTCGCGTTCATCCCGACAGCATAGCAGAAGCGGTCAAATTCCTCCTTGATTTCACTGTCCAAACGCACGCTGAATGTTCTCATTGGCATAATTCATCACCTCCCGCATTGCATTATACACCCTCTGAGTGCGCCGGTCAACAAAAAATCATTTCGTTTGTGAGCGCGTAGCGCTTGCAAACGGAATTATCTCTCAATCCGAAAGGAAAACTCACACCTATGAAAATCATGTCAAGGCTCATTGTGTTTGTAATGCCCCTTGCGGGCGTTATGGTTCTCGCCGTGCTGCTCGGCGTGCTCGGAAACCTGTCGTCGATATTCATCACCGTTTTCGGCGGCCTCGCCATTCTCGACGCGGCGGGTATCGTAGCGCCGGCCGGCGTCGGATTTTCGGCGCTCATCGCCGCCGCGGTGGTGTGCGGCGTACTGCGCGGCGCGTTCCGCTACGGCGAGCAGACGTGTAACCACTTCATAGCGTTTCGGCTTCTCGCGCTCATACGCGAACGCGTGTTCGAGGCGCTGCGCCGCCTGTGCCCCGCGAAGCTCGAGGGGCGTGAGCGCGGCAACCTGATAACGATACTGACGGGCGATATTGAGCTCTTGGAGGTATTTTACGCGCACACCATATCCCCGGTGGCCATAGCCGTGATAGTCTCGCTCGTCATGACGGTGTTCGTCGGACTGTACCACCCGCTGTACGCGCTCATCGCCGCGCTCGGCTATATAACCGTGGGCGCCGTGCTCCCCGCCATAGGCTCGCGCGCCGTGAGGGAACCGGCCGCGCGTCTGCGCGGGGAGACGGGGAGGTTTTCCTCCTTCTACCTTGACAGCCTGCGCGGACTGTACGAGCTCGCGCGCTTCGGACGCGGAGCGGAGCGCAAATCGCAAATCGGAGACAGAACGGACGAGCTCGACGGTCTGCGGCGCCGCCTGAACGGGCGCGAGGGCGCCGTCGCCGCGCTTTCGGGCCTGTGCGTGACGCTCGATGCGCTCGCGACACTCGCCGCCGCGTTTGCCCTGCATCGCTCGGGCGCCGTCGGGCTGCCGGGCGTTGTGATACCGACTGTCGCCGTATTCTCCTCGTTCGGTCCCGTGCTGGCTCTGGCGAGCCTCGGTACGGGCTTACAGGCGACGCTCTCGGCGGGGCGGCGCGTACTCGGTCTGCTCGACGAGACGCCGGAGACATACGACGTGACAGACGGCAAAACGCCCGGCTTTACGGGCGCGCGCAGCGAAAAGCTCACGTTCTCCTACGGCGGCGAGGACGTGCTTCGCGGCCTCACCGTCGATATTCCAAAGGGAAAAATAACGGGCGTAACGGGCAAAAGCGGCTCCGGCAAGTCCACGTTCCTAAAGCTGCTCATGCGCTTCTGGGACGCGCCTAAGGACAGCCTGTTCATATCGGACGTCCCCGTTTCCGAGATCACCACGGCGCACCTGCGGCGTCTCGAGGGCTTCGTCACGCAGGACACGGAGCTGTTCCACGACACAATCGAGGCGAATATAAGGCTCGGGAAACCGGACGCGACGCGGGACGAGGTAGTAGCGGCGGCAAAAAAAGCGTCGGCGCACGACTTCATTGTAAAGCTGCCGAACGGCTACGACACGCAAATAGGCGAACTCGGCTCCACGCTCTCCGGCGGCGAGCGCCAGCGCGTCGGTCTGGCGCGGGCGTTCCTGCACGGCGCGCCCCTGCTGCTGCTCGACGAACCGACGAGCAACTTAGACAGCCTCAACGAGGGCATTATCCTCAGAGCACTGCGCGAGGAATCCGGGGAACGCGCCGTCGTACTGGTGTCGCACCGCGCATCCACGATGGCCGCCGCCGACAGGACGTATTCGGTACTCGGTAAATAAAATGTTTTCGTTTGTTACGGCGAAGCGCTTGCAAACGAAATGATTCATTATCGTATGCTGTGTGCCCACTCTATCGAGTCGATGTAGAGCGTTGAAACCTTGCTCATGGTAAGCGAGCATTTTCCCGCGAGCTCCTGCGCCGTGTCCCACTCGCTGTACTCATAGGCGATTATCATTGAGAGCATATCTCCGCGCTTGCCGGTACGCGTGAGCAGTGTTTCCGAAATCTCATCCGACACGCTCGTTTCCTGAAGAATATCAGCGAGCGGCATGTCCATTATGGCGTCCATGAGCGACATCAGACCGATCATGAACAGATTCTCCGCATCGCTCTTTATACCCGCAAGCGGCGCGGCAAGCTCCAGAAATCTGGCGCGTATAAGCGCTATTGTTATTAGCTCGCCCGGCCTGTTGTCCTTCAGGCGAGTCATGGAAATTATGGTGATCCACTTTTTTAGCTCCGTCATGCCCAGTATGGCCAGCGCCTGGCGTATACCCTTGATCTTGTATCGCATGCCGAAAAACGCCGAATTGACGACGCGTAGCAGCAGGAACGAGAGAGCGGTATCCTGTTTGATTATGTCGGCTATCTTCGAAAAATTCACGTCGGGCTGTATTGAGAGGTGTATGAGTCGCATACAGTTGACCTTCAGCGGCCCGAGTACGCCCCTGGATTTCATTATAACGGGCTTGCTGAAAAAATACCCTTGAAAGAGCCGGAAACCCATGCGCTTGGCCGCTTCGAATATCTCATACGTCTCAATTTTCTCCGCGAGCAGCCTGATGGGTCTGGTCTTGATGGACTTGGCGAACGCCTCAATCTCGTCCATCGGGGAGCTCATAAAGTCCACCTTGATTATGTCGGCGACCTCAATAAAAGGCATATACTCGGGCGACAGGATGAAGTCGTCGAGAGCTATGAGATAGCCCATCGTCCGCAGCTCCGAGCAAACGGCGAGTATCTCCTTTGTGGGGAGTATCGTCTCCAGCACCTCTATGACGAGTATTTTGCTCGGGAGGATTGTGGCGACCTTGTCAAGCAGCAGCTTTTCGGTGAAATTCACAAACGCGCGTTTGCCGTCCGTGATTCTCTCGATACCTATGTCATGGAAGCTGTTGACGATAGTTTCCGAGCTGGCCGCGTCGCCGCCCACGTCCGTAAACTGATTGCTTTCCGCCTCATCTCTGAACAGCAGTTCATATCCGTATATTTCGAGATTACCGTTGAAAATCGGCTGTCTCGCAACGTAGGCGCTCAATAGCGTCTCCCCTTTCGGCGGGGGCGTTTGCTTTCCCGGCCCGCAGCTTGTGATACTGCTTTGCGGTATACCGACGCGGCCTTTATGCCGTGCGGCCGATACTGCCATTACCCCTGCGCCGATAAGAGCATAACATGTTTTATGCGATATTTCAACCATGTTTTCATGCGGGTACGCGTCTGTGAGTACACCCTCCGGGGCGGGCAAATTTGCATAACAAGCGCGGTCGTGGTATGATGTCCGCACAGCGGACATCATACGGTTGTCCCCATCGGCTCGCCGCTTCGCGGCAACCGCCGAGGGACGACACATTATACCATAAATTGCTTTGCAATTTATGGTATAATAAGCGGGGGAGGGGTTTATCCGTATACCACCTTGCCGCCCACGATGGTTTTGAGTACGGAGACGTCGCGCACCTCCTCCGCCGTACATTCAAGTATGTCGCGGTCTATGAGAACCATGTCGCCGTAGCAGCCGGGCTCGATGGAACCGAGCTTATCCTCCTCGCCTGAAAAATACGCGCTGCTCTTCGTCCACATAATGAGCGCCTGACGTGCGCTGATCCTGTGCTCGGCGCCCCACACTACGCCGTCCGTATCCACGCGGGTCATCGCCGCGTACATGCCGAAAAACGGGTTGCACGGCACTACGGGGTGGTCGCTGCTGCCGCCGAGGACTATGCCGTTGTCGATAAAATACTTTGACGGCATGTAGTCCCGCGCCTGATCGTCGTAGAGCAGACCGCCCTCACCCATGAGATGGAGGATCGTGGGCTGGAGTGTCACGGAGACGTTCAGCCTTTTCATGCGTTCTATCTGATCGTCGTGCGGGAATGGCACGTGTATGAGATACGGGCGGTTTTGCGCTATGCCGCCGCACTCGCGGTCGGCGGCCTCGAACGCGTTGAGCGCCACGTCGACGGCCTTGTCGCCTATCGTATGTACGCCTATTTGCCAGTGGTATTTCGTACCCTTTATCGCGACCTGACGCATTTCGTCCGGGGTTATCGTGGTATAGCCGCTTGTCTCCGGCATGTGCTTGTACGGGCGGCGCATATACGCCGTACCCGTGGCGGGTATGCCGTCGAGCGTGACCTTTATGGCGTTGAATTTGAGCATATCGTCGCCATAGCCCGTTACGGCGACCATCTCGTCGAGTCTGTTAAGATGATATTCGGCGTTTCCCGCCGCGGCGTCGAGATAAAACATATAGCGTGTGCGGTATGTGAGCTTACCCTGTTTTCGCGCCGTGAAATATGCCCGCATTGAGTCAAAATCGAGATTTGCGTCAATAACCGACGTTATCCCCACTTGATTGAGGTGCGCGCCTATTTTCTCGATAGCAGTCACAAGCTGACTCTCGCCGAGCGGAGGGATGACCGACTGCACAAGTCCCATCGCGGCGTTTTCATACAGTATCCCATTCGGCTCGCCGTTTGCGTCGCGGCCGATTATGCCGCCCTCGGGGTCGGGCGTGGCGCGCGTTATGCCGGCCAGCGCCAGCGCCGCCGAGTTGACGCAGGCGATATGAAAACACATGCGCATAAAGAACATCGGATGCTCCGTCGATACGGCGTCGAGGTCGCGGCGCGTGGGTATCTCCTGAACGCCCCATTGGAGTTGATTCCAGTACGCGCCCTCGATAAATTCGCCCTTTGGCGTCACGCGGACCCGTTCCGCTATCATCGAGAGCATGGCGTCCTTTGACGGGACGCCGCGCATATCGATATTCAGCATACCCCTGCCGGAAAACATGGCGTGCATATGCGAGTCGTAGATCCCGGGCAGCAGGACGTGGCCGCCCGCGTCGAGCAGCTCGGTGTGCCCGTCGCGGTACGCCGAAAAATCTCCCTCTCCCACGGCGATTATCACGCCCTCGCGCACGGCCGCGTAGCCGTTTTGCAGCGTGGTAAAATCGGTTTTCCCGCTCCTTATCTCGTCTATCGTGATATCGACTTGGTGAATTTTCGCGTTGTGGACTATCAAGTCCGCAAATGGCCTGAACGCTCTCTGTGTTGACACGGCGATTACCTCCCTTTCGGCCTTCATGGTAACGCCGCGCAATTTCAAAAAATAGTAAAAAACGGAAAAGCCATTCAGGACGCTTAAAATTTCAGAACATACCGTGCGATTTAATATCTAAAGGGAGGGTCTTGCGATGCCGCTTGACGCCATTTGCCTCAGCGCCGTGACAGAGGAGACGGCGACGCGCGTGACGGGCATGAAAATAGATAAAATACAGCAGCCGGAGGGCGATCTGCTTCTGCTGACGCTCCGGGGACGCGGCGACGCGGCGCGTCTGCTAATATCGGCGGGCTCGGGCGACGGGCGCTGTCATCTGACGCGGGCGCGTTTTGAAAATCCGCCGTCGCCGCCCATGTTCTGTATGCTGCTGCGCAAGCATCTCACAGGCGCTATGATAGAGAGCATAGTCCAGCCTCCGCGCGAGCGCGTGCTTGTCATAACGCTGAAAGCGCCGGATATAGCGGGGGGGACGGAGGACAGACGCCTCGCGCTTGAGTTCATCGGCAGGGCGTCGAACATCGTGCTGACGGACGGCGACGGCGTTATAATCGACTGCCTGAGGCGCGTCGGGGGCGATCTGTCGGAACGCCGGCAGGTGCTCCCGGGTCTTATATACCGGCTTCCGCCGGCTCAGGATAAGCTTGACCCGCTCGAGGCTGACGGGCGTGCGCTGCCCGGGCTGCTCGCCGGAGCTCCCGGCGGTATCGGCGTGGACAACTGGCTGCTGAATACATTTTCCGGATTTTCACCGCTTATCTGTCGTGAGCTGCAATACAGGGCGTACGGCGACGCGGATATCCGCGTCTCGCAAGCCGTCGCTCTCGACGGCGGACGGCGGCTCGCCGGGGCGTTTGAGGCCGCGGCGGAGGATATCAGACAGGGACGGTTTACGCCGTTTCTGCTGCTGGACAAGTCGGGCGAGCCGTTTGATTATTCATATACGCGCATAACACAGTATGAGGGCGCTCTGACGGGGCGCGCGGCCGATTCGTTCTCGGAGCTTCTCGATGAGTTCCACACCGAAAGGGCGGCGCGCGAGCGCGTGAAACGCCGCGCCGCGGATATAACGAGAACCGTCAAAACGGCGCTCGACAGGGCCGCGCGAAAGACGGAGCTCCGGCGCGCGGAGCTTGAGCGGGCGCGTAACCGCGACGTATACCGCGAGCGGGGAGATATAGTTATGGCGAATATATGGCGCATCGGACGCGGCGATACTTTGCTGCGCGCGCCAAACCTCTATGCGGACGATGGAGCGGAATGTGAGATAGAGCTGGATCCGCGCAAAACGCCGCAGCAGAACGCCGCGAGGTACTACAAGGAGTACGCGAAAATGAAAAACGCCGAAAAGCACCTCTCCGGGCAGATAGTGGAGGGGGAGCGGGAGATAGAGTATTTGCAGAGCGTGCTGGAGGAGATTTCAAAGGCCGGCGGCGAGTCCGATATAGCGGAGATACGCCGCGAGCTCGCGGGCGCCGGCTATCTCAGGACGCGCGGGCCGTCGAAGGGGGAAAAGCGCGCAAAATCCGCGCCGATGTCATTCACGTCGGCGGCGGGGACGCGGATATTAGTGGGCAGAAATAATACGCAAAACGACGAACTGACGCACCGCGTCGCCGCGCGCTTCGATATCTGGATGCATGCCCGCAAAACGCCGGGCTCGCATGTGATAGTTAGGACTAATGGAGCGGAGCCCGACGACAGGACACTCAGACAGGCCGCGGCGCTGGCGGCGTGGTATTCGGGCGCGCGCGGCGCTGTGCGCGTACCCGTCGACTACTGCCCCGCGCGCAACGTCAAGCGGCAGCCCGGCGGCAGACCGGGAATGGTGTTCTACACCGGTTTTGAGACAATTTTCGCCGATCAGGAAAAATATGTCGCGGACGGAGAGCTTGCGGCGCCGGGAGCTACACAGGACTGACGGCGCCGCGCGGGAAGCCGCCAGCTCACGCCTCACACCTGAGTATCCGCCCGAAGTCCAGCATGGCGTCGTTTCTGCCGTCGGCGTGAAAATCCGTGTCGTACAGGAGCGAGGCCCACCTCACGACGGCGTCAAGCGTCTCCGTCCCGATACCGACGTGTCTGCCGGCACAGCTGACGGGGACGCAGCCCGTGCGGATGTCCTCAAAGACATAGCGCGTGTCGATGTCAGTGGGCGCGAGAACATTTTTATAGGCGTCGGTACCCTGTATAAGCTCGTAGAGCGAGCTCCCGCGCGAGCCGTAGCACTCGCGCAGCCAGCCCCCCGCGTCGGGTACGTCGGTCCCGAACGCGCGCGCCACGGCGACGCGCTCCGCGTCCATCTTCTCGAGTATCCCTGCCACGAGCGGCGAAATGCCGTCTATATAGAACAGAAAATCCTCCTTTGCCTCCACTCGCGTTATATTCATGAGTATCGGCATCGGGTGGAAAATCATTCCGATATTGGTAAACCCCGTGTAGAGGACGCTTTCGGCCGGAACGACGGACTTGAAGTGTTCGGAGAGCAGACCCACGAGCTGCGCGGTCGCGCCGTACCCCTTGTGCGCCGCGACGCGCACGGCGTTCTTTATCTTATAGATCACCGGTCTGCCAATAGTCGCGCTGCGGCACGTAAATACAAAGGTGTCCGTCTCGCCGAGCGAGATGGCGGCGCGGCAGCCGTTCTCGCGGAGCGTCTTTTCAAACGCGTACGTGCCGAAGGTGCGGCCGGGATTCAGTATGACCGTCTGCCCGTCCGCGAGATGGGGTGCCATAGCCGCTCCGACGACGTGGTGGTACTGCGCGGGCGTCGTGACCATTATGAGCTGCGCGCCGCGCACGACCTCCGCCATATCGCGGCTGATGAGGTCTATCGCCGCCGTTCCCTCGACCTCGCCGCTGAGCGTGAAGCGGTTGTCCGCGAACATATCCACGCGCTCCTGATCGCGCGCGTAGAGCGCGACGGAGCAGCCCTGAAGCGAGAAATACGCCGCAAGAGCCTGTCCACCGTTTCCCGTGCTTATTACGGCGATTTTTCGTCCGCCGCTCATGGCGCGGCTCCGGCTCTCACGCCCCCGCTTCCGGCGGCGCGCGCCCTCCTATCCGGCGAAATACCAAGCCGCCCGAGCCGCTCGCGTTCGCATACCGGGGCGCCGGCGTCGGGGTCCCACGCCACGCACTTGCCGTCTATGACGCGCGTCTGCGGCGCGTCCGCGCCGTCCCGTCTGACTATATGCGGCGCGTCGAGTATTCCGCGCTTTACGCAGTCGGCTATGACGGCGGCGTCGCCGAGCGGGTCAGAGCTCACGCCGGAGTAGGCGTCGTCTATGAACCCGAGCAGATACTCCGCCTCGCGCATGAGCTCGGCGCGCCGCTCGGTTACGCGCCGGTCGGCGGTTGCGTCCGCGTTGCCGAACAGCGTCGAGCGCACGACGCCCCTGACTATCCCGCAGCTCTCGACGACGACCTCGGGCGTCGCCGCGTATTCCGCCTCGCTGTAGCCGACGACGTGGATTATGTGCGGGTCTATGTTCATCGCCAGCGCGGTGGACGCGGCAAGCTGGCCCTTCGCGACGTTCGGATCGCCGCTGAGAAACGGCAGTCCGGCGCGCACCTCCCTGTACACGCGGAAGCCGGAGTCGGCGAGAGATTCCGTCATGCTCACCTGCGCCATTACCTTTGCCAGATCCATTGAGAACGTCAGGGAGTTAGGTATATTAAACATATATTGTGACACGTAATCGCGCGCGCCGTATTTTTTCGCGTTGTACGCGCTTATGTACGACATCGCGACGGATATTACGTCGTGCGCGTCGCGCAGTCCCCAGTGGTGCGGCTCGTTGACCTCGACGGGCACGCCCCGTCCGCCGTGGAACGCGATGAGCCGCTGCGCGTCCTCGACGGACTCGCGCAGCGTCCGCTCGCCGCGCCCGTCAAGCTCGTTGTACCAGCACAGCGGCGCGGCGCACCACGCGTTGTCTATGGCGCCGAGCAGCATCTCGCCAAACCGCATGACGTCCGCCGTGCCGCTGTAGCAGCGCATGAGCGGAAAATTGCCGCGCCGCGCCGCCTGCCTCAGGCGCCGGAATTCGTCCTCCGAGCGCACCGGCACGCCGCCCGCCCCCTCGAGACGCCCGTCGCGGGACTCCTGCCTGAAAAAATACTGCTGCGTATTCTGGTCGATGCCCAGCGATATGACGTCGAGCGCGCGCGACTCGGCTATTGTCTCTATACCGCGCAGGGTATCGTCATAGGACGGCAGACCGAAGTGGTGGCGCAGCAGCGGATACGGGCGTTTTTGCGCTATCCGCTCCGTCAAGCCGCGCGCGAAATACTCCTGCGCTCCGCCGCCCGGAATCGCGCCATATCTCAAAAACGCTATGGAGTCGTCGATATCGTCCGTGCCGTCGAATATGACGTCAAAGAAGCCCAGTTCCCGCGCGCGTTCGGCTACGGGACGCGTACAGCCGAGCGCCCACACGGGCTGCTTTTCAAGCGCGCGGCTGCGCTCCATGAGCTCGGCCGCGAGAGCGAGACCGCTCTCGGGCGTCAGCCGGTATCCCACGGAAACAATCGCCGGCTCGAGCTCGCGAACTCTCGCGAGCAGATCCTCCGGCTTGACGGCAGGACCCAAAAAGAGTGTGGCGTACCCCTCGTCCCGCGCGAGATTGAGAAAATGCACCGCGCCCGCGACGTGTACGCAGTTGCCCAGCGAGGCGGCTATGACAAGTCCCTTAGCCACGCGAAATCACCCCCCGGCCGCTCCGCGGCGAATATGTAAATGTAATGAGTTGTCAGTCAACACACGCAGTATACCCCATATGCCGGAAAAATTCAACTCACGTCCCCATTTCGTTTGCAAGCGCTTCGCGCTTACAAACGAGTTACGGGAGCAAGTTCTCGCCGTGCGCGGCTCGCAGAGTGTCAGTAGATGGAAATGAATTCCATCTACTGACGAGATATAACAATTTTTGCTCCGTCGCACGGGGCGCACTCCTTCGCAAAAATTCTTTTCGCCACAGCGAAAAGGACGGAAGAGCGAAAACGAGTGCAAACGAAATTATTCGCGGGAGGCCGCCCGCACGGTATATTTTGTCAGTATATTCCGAATTGTGCTGATTTTTACAATTCACGGACCGCCGCGCGGATTAAAATCGATAACAGACCGGCGCAACAAGTAAATTGCTAAAGGGGGCCGTATGGAAATGGAGGAGCAAAAGAAGCTGGGACTTGGAAGCGGAGTCGCGGTGTGTATGGGGCTGATTGTGGCGACGAGCTGTCTGGTGTCGCTGGGGCAGGGCTCGGGGCTGGCGGGAAAGAGCTTTATACTGCCGCTGGCTATCGTCGTGGTGCTCAACTCGTTTATAGCGCTGTCGTTTGCCGAGCTGCACCGCATGATGCCGAACGTGACGGGAGGGCTCGGACAGTACGTCCTCGTGGGACTGGGGCCGTGGGCGTCTATCATATCCAATGTCTCCGCGTATGTGATAACGATGATATTCGCGATGGCGGTGGAGGTCTCGATGTGCGGCATAGTGCTGAACAGCCTCATACCCGCCGTACCGCCGGTGGTCTTTTCGCTGCTTATCCTGTTCGCGCTGCTTGCGGTGAATCTTTTCGGCATAGACATCTTTGCAAAGGTGCAGAACGTGACCGTCGTGCTTCTCATCGGCTCGATGGCCGCTATGGGCATAATGTCCGTATTCAAGCTCGGGACAGGCGTGCCGATACCTCCGGAGGCGCAGGTTCCCGCGCCGATGCAGACGACGGGCGAGCTCATAAGCCTGTCGGCCATAGCGTTCTGGCTGTTCATCGGAGTGGAGTTCATAATACCCGTCGCGAAGGACCTCCGAAACCCCAAACGCAACGTCCTCCTGTCGATGGTGATAGCGCTGGTCGTGCTGTTCGTGGTTCAGGCTGTGCTCGGAAGCGGAATGACGAACTATGTCAGTCTTGACGTGCTTCAGGGCAGCGATATGCCGCACATCATTTTCGCCGATAATTTGTTGGGCAAGGGCGGGCAGATATGGATGGCCGTCGTGACCATGCTCGCGAGCGTGTCCAGTCTCAATACCGTCATGCCGTCCACAGGCCGGATATTACAGGGCATGGCAAACGAGAAAATGGTTCCGTCGGTATTCAAAAGAGTCAACCGGAAAGACGTGCCGTGGGTCGGTATGCTGCTGCTCGTGGGGGTGATCGTCGTGATGATAGTCACGGGATACGTCAATTCCAGCGGACTTATCAACCTCATACTCGCCGGCTCGTGCTTCTGGCTGTCGTCCTACGTGCTGACGCATCTCAACGTGCTCGTGCTGAGAAAACGCTATCCGAACGCCGGACGCAGTAAGAGACTCGTTTTCGCAGGCATACCGCAGATAGTGGGTATAATCGGGAATATCTACATGATATGGAATATCAGCAGCGACATGGAAAGCCGCTTGATGATATATAAGGTATTTTTCGTGCTGTTTATTCTGCTGGCGCTGTACGCTTTCATCTGGGTGCGCGGGGTGCAAAAGGTGAATCCGTTCAAGCCGGCGTATATCGGCAAGATGAATATCGAAACTGATTAAATTTATTAAAATTATGGAGGGTAAAAAAATGTCAGACACAAGAATCGATTTCCTGTACTTAAACGAGGAGGATATGATAAAGGCGGGCGTCTCCGACATGAACGGTTGCGTCGATTGTATGGAGGATATGTTCAAGGTGCTGGCCGAGGGCGACTACAAGATGGCCGGTCAGAACGGCGATTCCCATGGCGCAATGGTCACGTTTCCCAAGGAGTCGCCGTTTCCCAACATGCCGGTCGACGGGCCCGACCGCCGCTTCATGGCAATGCCCGCGTATCTGGGCGGCAAGTTCAACATAGCCGGTATGAAGTGGTACGGCTCGAACGCCGAGAATCGCAAAAAGGGTCTGCCGCGCTCAATCCTCATGGTGATGCTCAACGACAAGGATACCGGCGCTCCCATAACGCTCATGTCCGCCAATCTCCTGAGTGCCTACAGGACGGGCGCCGTGCCGGGCGTCGGAGCAAAGTATCTGGCGCCGAAAAACTCCAAGGTGGTCGGCGTTATCGGCCCCGGCGTCATGAGCAAGACCTCGCTGGCGTCGTTCGTCTACGCCGTGCCGGGGCTTAACGCGATAAAGATCAAGGGGCGCGGGAAGGAGTCGATAGACAGCTTCATCGAATTTGTCAATACGAATTACCCGCAGTTTAAGGATATAACCGTCGTCGACACGATGGAGGAGGCATGTAAGGACGCGGACATCGTGACAATGGGTACCTCCAGCACGATGGGCATAGAATACTACCCGTTCCTCGATGAAAAATGGCTCAAGCCCGGTATGCTGCTCTCGGCGCCGGCGTGCGTCAAGGTGGACGACGAGTTTCTGGCGAAGCGCGCCCGCAAGGTGCTGGAGAACTACGGACTGTACGAGTGCTGGGCGGAGGACTACGTATATCCCGCCTTCGCGTCCGTCGGCATAATCGGCGTGCGCTACTTCGACCTGCTGCACGACAAGGCGATAGAGCGCAAGGATATAATCGACCTCGGCGATATCATCAAGGGTAAGGAACCCGCGCGCGAGTACGACGATCAGATAGTCATCAACTCCGTCGGCGGTATGCCGGTGGAGGATCTGGCATGGGGGCTTACCGTCTACAACAACGCGGTGAAGCAGGGGATCGGCGTCAAGCTGAATCTGTGGGACACGCCGGCCATGGCGTAACGCGTCCCTATCACACATCCCGAAAATAATTTCGCTTGCATATTTTCGGGATGTGTATTATTATTAATTCGCACGATATGTCGTGCCGAATTAATAGCGCGCAAGATTTCGGCGTTAGCCAAAACGCAACCCAATGAAATGGTTGCGTTTTGGAGAGGACGAACCGCGTAGCGAGCGAGCTTTCGGCTTTAGCCGGAAGCGAGACTTAGCGTAGCGCGTGAGGACGAGCCGCCAAAGGCGGCGAGAAACATGCGCATATGAGCGAGAAAAGTCCCGAGCGGCTTTGCCGTAAGGATTAGACTTTTCGAGCGGATTATTATGTCGGAGGCGCCGCGCCAGTTTCGGCGGTGCGGACGCGAAATATTGCGCCGCATCCCGGTCTCCGGGAGCGACAGCAGGAGGTTTTATAATTGAAAAGCAAAGACTCTTTTGACACGCGCAAGCTCGTACTTCTGGCACTTCTCTCGGCGATCGTAGTCCTGTTGCAGTATCTGGGAGCGTTTGTACGCGTCGGACAGTTTCAATTTGCGCTCGTCCTCGTACCGATAGTCGTCGGCGCGTCGCTGTGCGGCGTTCTGGCGGGGGGATGGCTTGGCGCCGTATTCGGCGCCGCGGTGCTGCTCAACGGCGACGCGGCGCCGTTTCTGCAGATCAACGCGGCGGCGGCGGTTGCCGTGGTGCTCGTCAAGGGTATATGCGCCGGGCTCGCCTCCGGCGCGGCGTACAAGCTGCTCGAAGGGAAAAAGCGGTTCCTTGCCGTGCTCGCCGCCGCGGTCGTCTCGCCGATAGTGAACACCGGGATTTTCATAATCGGCTGCTACGCCTTTTTCCTTCCGACGCTGCGCGAATGGGGGGACGCGTGGGCGGAGTCGGTCGGCCGCGCCCCGGGGAATGTGACGGCGTACATATTTATCGGTCTCGTTGGCATAAATTTCGTCCTGGAATTTATCATAAACATCGCTCTCAGCAACGCCATAGTGCGCATAATTGAAGCGGGACGCGATATATTAAGCAATAAAAGATAACCTTGTGACGGAGGAAGCGCGATGCTGCTCGCAATCGACATTGGAAACTCGAATATAGTCATAGGCTGTATCGACGGCCATAGCATCAGGCACCTGTACCGCGTCGAGACGGACGCGTCCAAGACAGAGGACGAGTACGCCGCCGGCATTAAGCAAATACTGGGGCTTGACGGCGTGGGTACGGATATATTCGACGGGGCGATAATATCCTCGGTGGTGCCGCCCCTGACCGGCAGTATGCAGGCCGCCGTAAAAAAAATAACCGGCCGTGACGCTCTCGTCGTCGGCGCGGGCATGAAGACGGGACTTAACATAAGGATAGACGACCCCGCGCAGCTCGGCAGTGACCTTGTCGCCGCGGCGGTGGCGGTTGTTGCGCACTATGAGCTGCCCGTCATAATATTCGACATGGGCACGGCAACTACGATAGGACTTGTGGACAAGGGCGCCAACTTCATGGGGGGCGCCATATTCCCGGGAGTCGCGCTGTCGATGAACGCGCTCACGAGCGGCACGGCGCAGCTCCCCAAGGTTCCCATCGAGGCGCCCGCCAAATGTGTCTCCACTAATACTATCGACTGCATGAAAAGCGGCGCCATCTTCGGGACGGCCTCGATGATGGACGGCATGATAGACAGGATAGAGGCGGAGCTGGGCGCGAAGACGCGCATCGTGGCGACGGGCGGGCTCTCGGCGAGAGTCGTCCCGTACTGCAAGCACGAGATCATCCACGACGCCGATCTCCTCCTGCGCGGACTCGCGGTGCTCTACGAGAAAAACGTGCGTTCGTGACGGCGCCGCAGCGCCGCCGGCGCTTACTGTGACGCGTCCCTGAGTCTCGAGCGCGATTGCTGCATCTCGGTCAAGGCCGACGAGAGGACCTCCTCCGTCTGTCTCAGCGCGTCGTCGATATACTCGTTGGCGGCTCGCCGCAGCTCCGCGGACGTGCGCTCCGCCGTCGTGACGAGCTCCGTGCTGCGCGCCTGCGCGATGCGCAGTATCTCCTGCTCGTCCACGAGCTGGCGCGCGCGATCCTCCGCCGCCTTGCGCACGGCCTCCGCCTCGCGCTTGGCGTTGCCTATAAATTCCGCACGGGCCTCCACAAGACGCTTCGCCTCGGCAAGCTCCTGAGGGAACTGCGTGAGGACGTCGTCAAGCAGGTCAAGCGCCTTACCGCGCTCGATAACGCATTTTTCCGCCCCGAGCGGAATCCCCCACGCCTCCGTTATCATCGCGTGCAGCTCGTCGAGCAATTCCTGAACCCTGTTGCCGCTGCTCATACCGTCACAACCCCCTTTATCCGTTTGACGCCACTGCGCCGGTAATGTCGCCTATGATCTCCCGAGGCACGAAACCGCTCAGATCCGCGCCGTAACGGGCCATTTCCTTTACCACTGTGGAACTCAAATACGTGTACTTCTCGCTGGAGGCGAGGAATACGGTGTCTATCTCCGGCTCGATCTTCTTATTTGCGAGCGCTGTTTGGAACTCCCAGTCAAAATCCGACACGGCGCGCAGACCCTTGACTATGACGCGGGCGCCCTTTTGCTTCGCGTAGCTCACCAGCAGCTCGTCCGACGTGTCTACCTCCACGTTGCGGTAGTGCTTCACCGTCCGGCGTATCAGGTCCATGCGCTCCTCGCGCGTAAAAAGCGGGCGCTTGCCGGAATTTATCATGACGCAGACATAGACCTTGTCGAAAATTGCCGCGGCGCGACGGATTATATTCAAGTGTCCCAGCGTGATGGGGTCGAAGCTGCCGGGATACACCGCTATCTTCATATATGTGCGAGTTCCTTTCATTTTTCGCTTGCCGCGAGTGAATCGCGGCTGACGCTTACGTGCTATCGCATGGGGAACGCGCCTGCGGGCGCGGCCTTTTCGCTTGCCGCGAGTGAATCGCGGCGGCGGGCGCGGCTATGTGCGCCCGTACAGGGTGAGCGCGGTTCCGCCGTATCTGTATTCCGAGCCCTTGTAATATGGCGCGCGCGCGTCCGGCATCATCGTTCCCGCGCGCGACTCACAGATTATTATACCATTTGCGAGCAATTTGTCAAACTTTATTATTTTTTCGAGCGCGTCGCGGAGCAGCGGAGTGTCATATGGCGGGTCCAAAAAGACTACGCCGAACTGTCCGCAACCGTCGAGATACGCGATGGAGTCGCGCTTGAGGACAGTCGCCGAGTCGGCAAATCCGGCTGCCGCGACGTTAGCGCGCGTGAGACGCGCCGCCGCGTCGGAGCTGTCCACAAAAACGGCGCCGTCCGCGCCGCGAGAGAGCGCCTCTATGCCGAGCTGTCCCGTGCCTGAGAACAGGTCCAGCGCGCGCCGCCCCGCGACGTCGAATTGAATGATGTTGAACATAGCCTCCTTCACCCGATCGACGGTCGGCCGTATCGCGAGTCCCGCCGGTTCGCGCAGTCTGCGTCCGCGCGCCAGTCCGCTTATCACTCTCACGCTATGCCCCCGCTCTCGTCCGCCGCCGCGACGCCGCCGTCCCCGTCTTCTCCCTCGCCGGGGTGGAAATACCCGTACACGCTCTCGGCGACGTTTATGGGCACTACGCCGCGCAGAGCGTCGAGCGGAGCGGAGCGTATGGCCTTAATGCTGCCAAACGCGCGCAGGAGCGCCTTTCTTCTCACATCGCCCACGCCCGGTATGGCGTCGAGCGCGGAGCGCGTCACGCCCTTTGAGCGCAGCTTGCGGTGGTAATCTATGGCGAAGCGGTGCGTCTCCTCCTGGATCGAGCCGATAAAAGCGAATACGGCGGGGTCGGAGGAAATGCCGATTTCGCCGCCCTCGGGGGTGACGAGCGCCCGCGTGCGGTGGCGGTCGTCCTTGACCATCCCGAATACGGGCAGCGCTATTCCCGCGCTCTCCAGCGCGCCGCGCGCCGCGCGCGCGTGTGACGCGCCCCCGTCAATGAGCATGACGCCGGGCAGCTCGGAAAACCCCGCGTCGCCCGCCTTGAAGCGTTCGGCGCGCCGCGAGACGACTTCCTCCATACTGTGATAGTCGTCCTGCGTGTCGAGCGTCTTGATCTTGAATCGCTTGTAGTCGCGCTTTAGCGGCTTGCCGCGGCGGAATACGGTCATGGACGCCACAATATCGGACGAACCCGTGTTAGATATGTCAAATGCCTCTATACGCTCCGGCGGCGAAGCCAGCCCGAGTGATTTTTGCAGCCATTCGAGAGTTTTAAGCGTCCTCTCCTCGTGCGTCGTCGCACGCAAAACCTCCTCGCGCGCGTTCACGTTCGCCGTTTCGACCAATCGGCGTTTCTCGCCGCGGCGCGGGCGGCGCAGCCGCACCCTGCGGCCGGAGCTCTCCGTGAACAACTGCTCGATGAGCTCCGCGTCCTGCGGCCAGACGGGCAGATATACGTCGGGCGGTATGACGCCGCGCTTCGTATAATACTGGCGGAGCAGTCCGGATATGGCCTCGTCGGGCGGTTCGATCGGTGTATCGAACAGCTCTACGTCCCTGTCGAGCAGCGTCCCGCCGATATAGTGCAGCACGGCGAGACAGCTCTTGACGGGGCCCGCGTGGTAGCCGACGCAGTCGGAATCGGCGCGCGCTCCGGATACGACGAGCTGCTTTGATTCGAGCTGCTGTATGGCGCGCAGACTGTCGCGGAGCTCGGCGGCGAGCTCGAAGCGCAAATCGGCGGCGGCCTTCGACATGTCCGCCTCCAGCCGCGCCTTTACGCCCGCCGTCTTGCCGTCGAGCAGCGCGATGGCGGACTCGACAGCCTCCGCGTGCAGCGCGCGCGGCGTCTCCGGCAGACAGTACGCCCTGCACACACCCATATGGTGGTTCAGACACGGGCGCTCCCTGCCGACGTCGCGCGGGAATTTGCGCGAGCACGTGGGCAGCAGAAGCGCCTTTTGCATGGCGCTCAACGCTTCAAAGGTCCTGTGCCTGTAGCCGAACGGGCCGAAGTAGCGCGCGCCGTCCCGCGCCGGCTTCGATGTCACCGAAAACGTCGGGTACTCGTCACGCGTGTCCACGCGGATGAAGGGGTATCCCTTGTCGTCGCGCAGGAGGATGTTGTATTTGGGGGAGTGGTGCTTGATGAGCGAGTTTTCAAGTACGAGCGCCTCAAATTCGGAATCGGCGATTATGACGTCGAAATCGGCGATTTTTGACACCATCGCGGAGGTCTTGGCGTCGTGTGCTCCGTGAAAATAGCTGCTGACCCGGTTTTTCAGGATCTTCGCCTTGCCGACGTATATCACGCCCCCGCCGCCGTCGAGCATGATATACACGCCGGGCAGCGTCGGCAGCCCGAGCGATTTTTCCCTCAAAACGTCCGTCACCCGCATCCGAAGCTCTCCGAACCGCGCGCGACCGCCATCATTACGGCGCACTCCAGACGCTTTTTGAACAGCTTGCAGCCAAATTCGTGTACGCCCTCTATCGAACCCGTCGCGCGGTATGAGTTGGCGGCGCAGCCGCCGGAGCAGTACATGCGCGCCCAGCACCCGCGGCACTCCGGACGGGAGTATATGCCGCACGAGCGGAACGCCTCGCGCAGCCGCGCGTCCGTGACGCCGGACCACACGTCGCCCATGCGGTACGCCGTCTCGCCGACGAATTGGTGACACGGGTATAATTCGCCCTCCGGCGTGACGGCCAGATACTCCGAGCCCGAGCCGCAGCCCGCCGCGCGCTTATACACGCACGGCCCCCCGGGGAGGTCGAGTGTGTAATGATAAAACGTGAAGCCGCGCCCCTCGCGCTCCCGCCGCAGCATCTCCAGCGCCAGCAGCTCATACTGCGCGTACAGCTCGGGCAGATCGTCCTCCGTCAGCGCGCCGGGCGCGCCTGGCGCCGCGACGACGGGCTCCATCGCCAGCTCCGGGAAGCCAAGATCGGCCATGTGCGTTATATCATTCGTGAAATCCGTATTTTCATGCGTGAAGGTGCCGCGTATGTAATAGGAGCGCCCGCCGCGCGCCTCGACGAATTTCCGGATTTTAGGCAGGATCACGCCGTAGCTGCCGCCGCCGCCGAACTTGCGGCGGCCGTCGTGTACGCGCGGCCTGCCATCGAGACTCAGAACGACGTTGTGTATCTCACGGTTGCAGAAATCAATGACGTCTTCGTCGATGAGGACGCCGTTCGTCGTCAGCGTGAAGCGAAATAGTTTGTTGCGCTTAACCTCTAGCTCTCTGGCGTACGCGACGAGCCGCTTGACCGTCTCCCAGTTGAGAAGCGGCTCGCCGCCGAAGAAATCGATGTCGAGGACGCGCGCGCCGCCCGACGAGTCTACTAGAAAATCAATCGCCCGCCGGCCCGTCTCGTACGTCATCAGGGCGCTCTCGCCGTGATAGCGCCCCCCGCCCGCGAAGCAGTAGTCGCAGGACATGTTGCACGCGTGCGACACGTGAAGACACAGCGCCTTTACAGCGCTCTCCCGGCGCGCGAGAACCGCGGCGGCCGCCTCTCCCACGGCGTCGTCGGAGAAAAGCTTGCCGGCGGCCGCGAGCCCGTCAATCTCGGAAAGCGTGTCAAGGATATCCGATTCGGTTATGCCGGGGGGGGTGTACCCCCCAAGCGCCCGGCGCGCTATGACGTCGCGGGGCGTGTTTTCGTACATGCCGATAATGTCGTAGGCGAGATCATCGACGCTGTGTATCGCGCCGCTGCCGGCGTCCAGAACGATATTATAACCGTTCAGCCTGTACATGTGAATCATGAAGCCCCTCGCGGACGCCGGCCGGATTTACGGCTCGCGCCTGAGCTCCGGCAGCTCGCAGCGCTGATTTGCCACGCCGCACGACGTCTTACACGCCGACTGGCAAGAGGTCTGGCACTGTCCGCAGCCGCCCTCGGCGGCGCTGCGGACGAGGTCTCGCGTCTCGATAGTGATTATATGTTTCAAAATAGTAAACTCCCATATAGCAAACTTTGACTATGACGTGAACATAGCCGCAATGATAACATATCGCGCCCGGCTTGTCAAATTACCTTTGAGCGTCGAATAAATTCGTTTGCACTCGTTTGTACTCGTTATCGCTCTCTCGTCCTTTTCGCCTGCGGCGAAAAGAATTTTTGCGAAGGAGTGCGCCCTCGTCGGAGCGAACTACACTGCGCTACACCGCCCTATGGGCGGTATCCGCTCCGTTGCGTTGCTCCTCCTCTCCGAAATGAACCCGCTCCGCTGGGCTTCATTTCGGCC
>JAISXU010000001.1 GCA_031270395.1 Oscillospiraceae bacterium | reverse complement strand
AAAACTCGTCGTTCGCGCCCGTAAAGGACGCGAATATGCCGCTAAGCTGCACCGACATATTCTTTTTCGTCCTCGCGAGCCCCTCGATCATTCTGTCAAAAAATCCCACAGGCACTCCTTATCTTTATGCGCTCTTGCTGTCAAAATCAAGATATAACAACTCTATACTGTTGCTTTCCCTCCATGCTTAGCCTCTCCACCACTGTATTATACGCCATTCAACGGTGATTTTCAATCATCGCGGCGCGCGGCAAGGACTCGCCGGTTTCCCCGTTGCAACTTGCGGGGTATAGTCTTTGCCGAATGGCACTTTAAGAAATCCCATTTTAAGAGTATAATAAGCGCATGGATAAAGGCGATATTTTTTGACGAGGTGGTGCGCTTTACCATGAAAAGCAGATCTATTGAAAGAGCAAAAGCAATGCTGCCGCCCTTGACAGTAATTACATTGAGCTATTATATTTTTCTGTCTTTACTGTTGCTAATTGGTGAAATTGGCGTCGGTATCATTATTTTATTTGTGGTAATTCCATTAATCTGTTTAGCTTTCTCAATCGCATATGGTATAAATAATTCCATCAATATATTTTATGTGATTCTTGCAGCAGTTTTATTTTCTCCCTCCATGCTGATTATTGCCATAACGCCTATGTGGATATTTGTCATTGGATATGGAATTGTCGCGTTGATCGGTAATGCAATCGGAATGATATATTACAATCGGAATGTAAGAATTAAGAGCATGACAAAAGTCGGTCGATATTTGCTGATTGCGGTATTGGGCAGTTATGTTGTGGCGGTTATTATTTCTGCCGTGATGATGGCGCAGATGAAGCAGATTACATATAACTCAACGGCATATGGGGTAACGATTAAAGAAGTAAAAATTGATTTTCTATCAAGCACAGCAATACGGAATTACTATGATTTTTATGGCGAACAGAGTGAACACAAAGAAAATGCGATAAGTAACGCAAAAATAATGCAGATAAAAACTGTGTGCACAATCTCTTTGCTTCCGATATGGCAAAGAGATTATCATAATCCATGGGTAATGGACGGAGATCAGTATAATATTGTATGCGGTTATAAAAACGGCGAAAGAAGTTTTTATGGTAGTAATGCGTATCCTTTACCATATTGGCTTGTTTATGGGGTTATTCATAATGCTATTGAATAAAACATACTCTGCAAGTTTAAGGAATGCGGATTGCATTTCACTAAAGGCGAGCCGATCGGGGGGCTAGTTCGATAAAGCCGGATTTCAACACGAACACGCATCTGTCGCCCGCCGCGTCTGCCTGTTGTCTCCGCGCGGCGGATGGTGTATAATACAGTGCCGGGCGACGTAAGGTCGCGGCGCAATATTGCGGCGGCGCTGCCAAGACAGTTTTGCCGCGAAATAATTTATATAAGAGGAGAATCAGTATGAAAAACATCAGAAAACAATTTGCCGTTTTTGCGCTTGCCGCCGCACTGTCGGCGGGCGCGGCGGCGCCGGTTGCGTCCGCGGCGCCGGTCGTGGACACCGGCGAGTCTATCGCGATCTCCGTCAACGGCGTACAGTTGACGGACGCGCCGCCGGCGTTCGAGTCCTCCGACGTCATATATCTTCCACTGCGCGCGCTGGCCGAGACGGTCGGCTTTGAGGTGGGCTACGACGAGGCGACGCGTACGGCGGAGTTGTCGGACGGCGACAGGGATATCGCGCTGTCGCTTACAAGCGGGGCGGTGAGCGTGAACGGCGCCGCGTCGGGCGAAGCGGACTTCATACTCAGGGGCAACAGAACATTTGTCACCGTCGACTTTGTCAGCGAATATATCAGCAGCGGCTCGCTCTTTGTCAATAGCCGGGAATCCGACACGGAGACGTCGGCCGCCGCGATTTATATTTATATGCCGCTCGATGTGAGTATCGGCGGCGGCATACGAGTAGGCTCGCTGACATACGGATACGACGAGGACATTGACGGCGCGCATGCGGTGTCAAGCAGCTATGCCGCGCCCGTGCTGCACGGCTTCGGCGACGCGGACTTTGAGGAAACGCTGAACAAATCATTCTCCGACGCGTTCGACGCAAACGAGAAAGACATCCTGGACGAGTCAACCGCCGCCGGCGAAGCCATAGCGGACGGCAGGGACGACGAGGTGTATTCCTACGCGAGCGAGAACGATTACACCGTCACAGCCGACGACGGAATTCTCACCATAAGCGAGAACGGCTACCTATATTCCGGCGGCGCGCACGCTATGTACTGGCTGTCGACGTATGTGATCGATATCGAGGGGTCGAAACGCCTCTCTCTCGAGGACCTCTTTGAATCCGGCACCGACTACAAGACCGCGCTGATCGACGAGATGAACGCGATCCGCGCGGCCGGGGGAGAGTACTGGGAGGATGTCAGCGAGATCGGACTCGAAGAAATCGACGCGTACGGCGGATATAACTTCTACTTTGCGGACGGCACGCTCGTTATATATTATAATCCCTACGATGTAGCGGCGTACGCCGTGGGAATGGTCAAATTCGAGATACCGTCCGACAGTATCAGCGGCATTGTGGCACCCGAGTATTCGGAGCTTTTCAGCTAAGATCGTCTGCCCGCGTGGTTGTTTTTGCGCGTTTTTGCGCTCAATATATCGAGTAGCCGTTTTCGTCCGCGCGCACAAGCATTATCTTTGCCTCGTCGCCTGTCAGGGCGTCGATATAAACTATCACGCGCTCGCCGTTTTCATCCTCACAGACAAATTCGTGGCAGTAGCGCTCGCCGCCGCCCTCCGCCTGTATTACGGACAGTCCGCCGGAAGCCGGGCTGAGCCTCTGTGACAGGGCGGAAGCGGCGGTGTCCCGCGAGACCGCGGTCTCCCCGAGTTGTCTGTCCGTGTGGTTTTTCACATATCCCCCGCACTCGTACCCGATGATTCCGCCGTTATCGAGGGCCACCGTGACGCTCAGCGCGTCGGGATAGCACATGACTTCGCCGTCGGTACCCGCATATTCCAGAGTGACCGTGCCGTCAAGGATACGGAGACTGTGGCGCGTCATATCCCGAAATCCGTTTCTTTCGAGAAATTCCTCCGCCGCGAGCTCCGCGGCTGCGGCGTCGATCGCGGGCTCGCCCAAAGGACGTGAGTTGTACGCGGCCAAAACCACGCCGCCCACTTTTGAGACCTCGACGCCCGTCTCTCCGCCGGCGCCCGGCGCGGTGAACAGATAGGCGGGCAGCGCCCCGGCGCGCTCGCCATCGAACGTCAGCGCCCCTGTATCCAGACCGAGAAAAATCGCGGCGACAGCGGCGGCATCCTCCGGCGTCGTCTCGTCCATGCCGTCGAGAAGCCGCGGGGCCGCGTCCTCGGCGCGCGGTGAATATTTGCCCTCGTATTCAAATTCCGGCAGACCGGGCGACTCGCGTCCCGCGAGTATCAGCCGCCCCGCCGGCGTTTCCGATGAGATTTTCTCGCTTCCGGCGGCTATACTGTCTATTTCGGCGACTATACTGCGCAGGGGCGTCTCCCCGTCATTTATCCGCGCTAACGTCCAGTTGAGATTGTCGGCGAGCGTGGAGACACAATCCGAGAATAGGCGCAGATTGCCGAGCTCCTCCTGTGTATATCCGTCGCCCGAGTACGCCTTGCGGGCGATGCACATGGCGTAATCCCCAGCCGTGGATATGATGCGCGACGTCTTTTCAAATTCCGAATTAGAAAGCGGAAGCTGCCCAAGCGCGCTGGCGGCGTATACGGATTTGCCGTATACGTCCGAGCACGCGGTCGCTATCATGGTCGGCGTATTCGCGTAGGCGCCTCTGCGCAGCGCGACGTCAAGCTCTCCGAGCGCCGTTACCGTCTCGGTAAACGCCCGTCTGTAACCGTTATCAACGCCGCGTCTGTAGTCGGCGGTCTCCGCGCGGGCGGAGTGCAGAAGGACGCCGAGTATCACCGACATCGCGAGCGACAGGCATACGGCGGCGACAGCCAATACCTTTTTCAATCTTAACACCTCATAAAAAGGACGTGAGCGCGAAAAGCGCATTTCTTGCTACCGCAATATGATTTGCAGTATGGAGTAAAATTATGCGCCGTGATTTCCGCGTCAGCCGAGTTTAAGAGAGTTAAAGATCGCGCGCAGCGCGTCGGCGTGGGCTTCATCCGGGTAGCTCATAACGATGGCGAGCATTCCGCCCTGATTCTCGTCGATCAACCACGCCTCGAACGAATTGACGCCGTCCGACGCAAAAACGGAATAACCCGACAGCCCTGTGCCGCCGATATTTTCCATGCCCCTGTCGTTGAAATCCGTGTGCTCGACGTAGTCGCCCAGAAAGCTGGGCGCGCTGACCGCGGCGGATTTTTCCGCGAAGTAACAGAACTCAATATAAACGCGGTCGTTTTCGACGGTCGAGTCGAAAAACGCGTCCGTGCCGTTCTGTGTGTAACGGAAGCGATCCGTGTCTATGATCGCCGTGAGGGTATTCTCGCTGCCCGGAGCCCTGAAGCTCACCCGCTCACCGTCGTCCTCCGTCGTGGACGGCGTGGGCGACGGCGTTGGCGTGGGCGTCGCCGACGGAGCGCCGGAGGGACTGCCGCCTCCCTCAGAGGAGTCGGGCGGTTGGGAAACGGACTCGGACGGCGCCCCGCCGCCCGTCACGCCGCCGTCTGCGTCCGTGCCGCCGCGCCCGGAGAAAAGCGCCGTCGCCAGTATGACCGCCAGCGCGATAATGCAGAGAAAGCACAGGCACAGCAGCGCGATTCGAGATGTTCTGCTCATATGGAAACCTCCGCCGAAAGTCTTTCGATAGCCGCGCCGACACGCCTCAGCGTCTCATATCTGCCGAGTATCCGGCATATCTCGACGGCGCCGCCGGGAGTTACCTCCATGCCCGACACGGCTATTCGCACAGGCCACATGAGCGTCGCGTTCTTCACCTGGAGGCTGTCGGCGAGCGCTGTGAGCTCGGAACGTATCGTGTCCGGAGACCAGTCCGGCGCGGTCTGGAAAACGACCAGCGCGGACAGCAGCATGTCGAGCGCGACAGACGCGTCACACTTGGATTTTTTGTGCTCGAACAGTCGCAGATCGTAGTAGGGAAGCTGTTCGATAAAGCCGAGCTTCCCCGGTATCTCCGGCAGTCTCTCGCAGCGCGGTTGCAACAGCTCCGCTATCTCCGGCACGCTGATGTCGGGCGACGTAACGGCGCGCCTGATATACGGCTCCGCGACGGCGGAGAACTCTCCGGGCGTCATGGAGCGTATATAGGAGCCGTTGAAATATGTCAGCTTTTCGAGGTCGAATATGGCGGGCGATTTAGATATTCCGCCTATATCGAACGCTTCTATCAGCTCGGGCAGCGTGAAAAGCTCGCGCTCTCCGCCGGGACTCCAGCCGAGCAGCGCGATATAGTTGACTATCGCTCCGGGCAGATACCCCTGTTCCAGCAGATCGCCGTATGACGCGTCGCCGTGCCGCTTCGAGAGCTTATTGTGCTTGTCGCGCATGATGGGCGGAACCGTTATATATACCGGGATATCCCACCCGAAAGCGTCGTACAGCAGATTGTACTTGGGCGCGGACGAGAGATATTCGGAGCCGCGAACCACGTGTGTGACGCCCATCAGGTGGTCGTCCACGACGTTCGCGAAGTTGTACGTCGGCATACCGTCGCTCTTGATGAGCACCATATCGTCGAGAGACGCGTTTTCCACCGTTATGACCCCGAAAATCTCATCGCGGAACGACGTAGTCCCCTCGCGCGGCGCTTTCATCCGGATCACATGGCTCCCGCCATCCGCCGCGCGGCGAACCGCCTCACCGCGCGGGAGGTCGCGGCACGGATCACTGGTCACGGGCGCCGGGACGGTCTGTGTATCGGCGCGGCGCTCGTCATGGCTTATATGCTCGCAGAAGCAGTAGTATGCCTTATCGGAATCGCACAGAAGCTCGGCGTAAGGGCGATAGAGCTCCTTGCGCTCGCTCTGCGTGTACGGCGCCGCCGGCCCGCCGACGAGCGGCCCCTCGTCCCATTCGAGGCTCGCGCCGCGCAGTGAGCTGAAAATACCCTCCGCCGCGCCCTCTACGAAGCGGGCGGAGTCCGTATCCTCGATGCGCAGGATGAATGTTCCGCCCTCTTTTTTTGCTATGAGGTATGCGTAGAGCGCCGTGCGCAGCCCGCCGACGTGCATGTAGCCCGTGGGACTGGGCGCGAAACGCGTCCTGACGCCACCTCGCGGGATTTTAGCTTCCATATCGTCAAACCATTTGCCGTCCAAATCGCCGCAGCCTCCTCTGTTTGATATTCACCGCCGGACGCGCCTCAAAACGGCGCGTCTCCGCCGTCGTCTTCCGAAGCCTCGGCGTCGTCATACGCGTACGGTTCCGGAATAAAGCTGTCCGCCGGCGCCGTGCCGCTGATGTACTGCATCTCGCGCCAGCGCTGTCTTGTTATCAACAGTTGTCTGGGCTTTGAACCTTCGAACGCGCCGACTATGCCCATCCGTTCCATTTGATCGACTATGCGCGCGGCCCGCGAGTAGCCGAGCTTGAGTCTGCGCTGCAGCATGGAGACCGAGGCCTGGCCCGTCTCGAATATGACGTCCACCGCCTGCGGAAGCATCTCGTCGTAACCGCTCTCGTCGTCGCCCTGCTTGCCGCCAGACGCCTTTTCCTCCGCCGCCCTGTCTATCTCTATGATGACCTCCTCCGAGTATTGCGTCTCGCTCTGCTTCTTGATAAACTCCACGACGTCCTCGCGTTCGCTGTCCGTGACCCACGTACCCTGTATGCGCGTTGGCTTTGAGACGCCCACCGGCGAGAACAGCATGTCGCCGTTTCCGACGAGCTTTTCCGCGTTGCCCCCGGCGTCGAGGATAATGCGCGACTCGAGAGCGCTCGACACCTTCAGCGCAATTCTGGAGGGGATGTTGGCTTTCATCAGCCCTGTGATGACATCGGCGCGGGGACTCTGCGTCGCGATGATGAGATGGACGCCGGCCGCTCTGCCCATCTGCGCGACGCGGCATACGGATTCCTCGACCTCTTTGGCGGCTGTCATCATCAGGTCGGCCAGCTCGTCTATCACTATGACGACCTTGGGCAGTCTCTCCATATCGTCCGATTTGCGGGCGAGCCTGTTGTAGCTCTCTATGTCGCGCGCGTTTGATTCGGAAAACAGGCGGTAGCGCTTCATCATCTCCGCGACGGCCCACTGGAGCGCGCCGGACGCCTTCTGCACATCCGTGACGACGGGCACCAGCAGGTGCGGGATGCCGTTGTATACGCGAAATTCCACCATCTTTGGGTCGATCATGATGAACCGGACGTCGTCCGGCGTCGCCTTGTACAGCAGGCTCAGTATGAGAGAGTTCAGGCAGACGGACTTGCCGGAGCCCGTGGTGCCCGCGACGAGCATGTGCGGCAGACGGGAGATGTCGCCCGTTATCGCCTCGCCCGATATGTTCTTGCCGATGGCGAAGGTCAGCCGGGACTGCGCGTTCCTGAATTCCGGCGTCTCAATGATGTCGCGCAGATAGACCTTGCTTATCAGCTTGTTCGGAACCTCTATCCCGACGGTGGAAATCTTGTTCGGCATCGCGCTTATGCGCACGCTTGAGGTGCCGAGCGAGAGCGCTATGTCGTCGGCGAGACCTGTCAGGCGGCTGAGCTTGACGCCCGCCTCGAGCTCGGCCTCATAGCGCGTTATGGACGGGCCGCGCGTCGTATTCGTCACGCGCACGTTCACCCCGAAGCTGCGGAACGCGGCGACAAGCCGCTCCGTGTTCACGCGTATTTCATCCGTTGCGTCCACGCGCCCCTCTCCCGCGCCGGACGCGAGCATGTCGAGGGGCGGATAAGCGTACTCCGGGCGGTACTCCCCGCCGTCGGCGACGGGCGCGTCCACGGGCGCCGCCTCGGGCGGCGGGACAAATACGCCGTCGTCCGCGCCGGCCTGCTTCGCGCCGCGTCTCCGGGCGCGCTTTTCCATAAACGGTATATTGAGCGATACGCCGCCGTCCGCGCCGGACGGTTCCGCCGCGGATACGCCGTCATTCGACGCCGATTCGGGTTCGGGCGCGGAGACAAACTCCGACGCTGCGCCGCCGGCCGCGTCCGCGCCGAACGGCGGCGGGGAGATCGGGTCGTCGAGCTCAATGTCAATCACGCGTCTCCTGCGCCTCGTCGGAGCGGGGGAGGGAGACGGAGACGCGGATGGCGCCGGCGGCCGGTACTCGCGTCTGCGGCGGTTTTTGTACATATCCGCCAAGCCGGCAATAGTTTTGTTAAACGCGGAGAGCAGCAGGAACAGCGCCGCGCAAATGAAGACGATTGCCGCGCCCGCTTTCCCGAACAGAAACAGGAATAACTCGGAGAATCCGCCGCTGACTGCGCCGCCGGCTGCCAGCGCTTGGCCGTCAGTCCATAGGAGGCGGAACATCCCGAGCGATACCTTATATGTGATGTCGCTCGTGAACAGATGGATAAGCGCCCCGGCGACTACGGGGAGCAGCAGGGAGCATGTGACGCGGAACCGCACAGGTCTCCCCCTGTGAAAGCACAAGATCACCGCGCACAGCAATAGCGCGGGAGCGAGCGCGAAAAGTCCCCATCCGACGAGCCCCATCACGACGTCCCTGAAAAACCCTATAAAGACGCCTCCGCCGTCCCTGAAGCCCAGGAACGTGAACACGCCGAGCAACAGACATACGCCCGCCCCGATCTCTCTGCGGCGCGGCGTCCTGTCCGGCGCTTCCGTTTTTCCCGCGCCGGTCTGTTTTCCCGCCGACCTGCTTCCGCGCGCCGCGGAGCTTCCCGCTTTTTTTGCAGCCTGTGCCATTAAATACCCCTAAAGTATGATCGTCAGTATCAGGGTCAGCGCGCCCAGACCCCAGCAATAGTATGTGAGCGCCCCTATCCTTCCGCTTGCCATTATCTGTCTGAGTATCCGGATCGCAAAAAAGCCGGTGACTGCGGCGACGACGGCGCCGATTATGTACATCGGAATCAGCTTGAGATCGATCCCCTGCTTGAGCGCGGAAAACAAGGTGATTATAAAGGATCCGAGCACGGCCGGAATGGAGAGCAGCAGCGAGAATTTGACGGAAAAATCGCGCCTCAGGCCGCGCGCGAGCCCGACGGCTATCGTGACGCCGGAGCGCGAAAGGCCGGGTATCAGCGCCACCGTCTGAGCGAGCCCTATGATGATCGCGTCCCTGATCGTCGCGGTTTTGCCGCTCTTTCCGCCGGACACGGCGATCCTGTTCGATACGGCCAGAATCGTCCCCGTTATGATGAGCATCAGCCCGATCAGCCATGTCTTTGAAAACAGGGGCGCCAGCCGCCCGCTGAAGGGCGCGGCTATGAGCAGCGGGAGCGTACCGGCAATCACCAAAACAACTGTGCGCACAGACGGCTGGAGTCTTACCTCGTCGTACTCGTCGTACTCGCCGTTGCGTCGGTCTCGCAGAAAATTCACAGTGTCGGAGAGCATCTTCCGCAGATCCTTCCTGAACGACACGCAGACGGAAACGAGCGTACCGAGGTGAAGCAGCACGTCGAAGAACAGATTATTATCCCCGGAGTATTGCAGTCCGAACAGATTTTGCAGTATCGAGAGGTGTCCGGAGCTTGACACCGGCAGAAATTCCGCTATGCCCTGAACAAGTCCCAGCAATATGGACATCAACAGCGTCATATTTCCACACCCACACAACCACGCCGTTTCCGACGGCTGCCCGCCGCGGCGCGCTTCTCTGATATTTGTCTCCATTACCGCCGCAGTAATACCGCGGCAATACTATCACAGACAGGAAAACATGTCAAGTAAACCGAGCCGAGTGGGGGAGGGGCAAGTAGTCTTGCAATTTTCACGATCACAAAACCCACGATCACGCCCGCGATCACAAAACCGGTACCGGGCAAAAAATGTTTGACACGCGCCGCGTTTTATGATAGAATGCGCCAGCTTGGAGGTTGCGAGCGGTCGGATTAAGCATTTTTCGCTTAATTGTGAGGGCATTACCAAACATATAAAGCGGGTATCGCCCCAAATGAAAAGTGAGTAGTTGGAAAATTATGGGGGTATAGCTCAGCTGGGAGAGCGCTTGAATGGCATTCAAGAGGTCAGCGGTTCGATCCCGCTTATCTCCACCATCAAACATTGTCCAATTTTGGATCTTGGCCCCGAGAGCCCGCGGTGACGCGGGCTTTCGGCTTTGCAGGGGCGGATGTCAATATCCGTTTTTGTGGATATGTCGGTCGGCTTCACCCGAAGCGGCGGGACTTGAACACTTATCCCGAACTCGGGATTGGAACCCCCGCAAAACCGAGAATGATAGATATATTCCCACATGCGGTTGCCTGAATGCCACATACCTCCCGTTATACTCAGGCTCCAATCGTTTATCAGCATTTAGTTCCTCAAGTATTCCACAGCCCGGCTGATATAATAAAGCCCTCGCCATTGAAACTGATTTCCAGGAGTTCAGTGTCAATATAACCCTGACGCACAAAATATGCGCAATGTAGCGGATTATCATCAATAACCACGGGGTCATCCCCAAGCAATTTAATCATTTGTTCATAGTTTAATCCGATCAAATAGCCATTTTCCAATAAATGGTCGATTTACCAGTCGATGAAAAGTGGAACTTGAGGTGGAAATATCCGCGAAAGTGTGCTATGATCGTAGCGATAACAAGAGGGGAACGCCACATGCCCGTACAAATATTGTCGCCGAGATCGGATTTCATATTACGACCGAAAAATCTTCAAATGTCCGTAGGAGGCACATTATTACGATGAAGAAAGCGCTCAATTTGTTTAGAATTGAAGGTATTTTCCTAAAGTATAACTTAATCGCTATGCTGCAATACAGACTGAGTTATTTTCTGAGCGTATTTTATGAGCTATTCGACGCGTTGACGATGATGGCGTACTTTTACATAGTATTTGGTTCCACCTCGAGCATTGCCGGGTGGGCGCAGTCACAGATTTTTACGCTTGTGGTCGTATCTTATTTCATTAACATCGTCTGCGTAATGCTTTATATAGGGATGACCAGCATTCCGGAATACATACATAGCGGGCAGCTTGATTTACTTTTGCTCAAACCGGTCAACAAGCGCTTTTTTCTCACATTTAGATCACCTAATTCAGTACAGATACTGAATTTCCTTGTTGCGGCTGTAGGTATTGGATATTGTGTCGCTAAATCAGACGCCGTGGCGATTAATATTATCTGTTTTTTTATTGCGTTATTATGTTCAATAATATTAATGTATTCTGTGATGTGTATTCTTATATCACTTTCCTTTTGGTTTATTCGTATAGGAAATTCATGGAACATAATAGAATTGCTTAATCAGATGAGTGCTAAACCAAAAAACATATTTCCTATGCCGATTCAGTTGCTTTTGACGCTATTTATACCCGCGTTAGTAATCATAAATAACCCCGCATACATACTACACTTCCAATATGATATCTTCTTGCGCCAAACACTTCCCATTACTGTGATTTTCTATATATCCAGCGTGATTGTTTTTAGACTGGGGTTGAAAAAATATTCAAGCGCAGGGGGCTGATATGCGTAGTATTATAACTCAAAATCTTTCGAGAGTATACAAGTCGCCTGTCGAGAAAACGGGTCTGGCGAGGTCTGCAAAAGGGCTGTTCCGAAAAGAATTTAAATATATCAACGCAGTGACAGATATGTCTTTTTGTGCAGAACACGGCGACAAAATCGGTATACTCGGATTGAATGGTGCAGGAAAGTCAACACTCATAAAGATGTTATGTGGAATTATAGCTCCAACGAGCGGCAGTGTTGTTGTAGGCGGTTACACTCCATTTCAGAAGAAAAATGACTTTCTGCGGTTGGTATCATTAGTCGCCGGAAACAAGTCGCAATTGAATCCTGATTTAAGCGCATGGGATAATTTTAGATTCCTGAAAAGTATTTATAGAGTACCGGAGCGCCAATTTTCAGAGACAGCAAGAAAACTCACGCTTTTGCTGGAATGCGCTAACTTGATAGACAAGCAAATCAGGAGACTTTCCTTTGGCGAGAGGATTAAGATGGAAATCGTCGCCGCATTGATCCACAGGCCGAAATTCCTCTTTTTAGATGAACCCACAATCGGGCTGGATGTGCGTTCGCAGGAGAGTATACGCAAAATTTTAAGCGATTACTGCGCAGAAGGCGATGCAGTTCTGTTTGTAACAAGCCATAATCTATCTGATATTGTAGACCTCTGCAACAGAATTTTAGTAATTGATGGGGGTACACTCAGATACGATGGCGGCCTCGCCGCTTTTTGTGCCCACTACAATACGACCAGTGAAATCAACATAGAGGTTGAGAATTGCACTCCGCGAATTCGCGAAATTGTTGCTGGGACGGGAATTGTTGACTGCGATTTTACAGGAAACATGATCAGAATTCAAGTCGAGAAGACTTTTATCACAACTGTATTTCGCGAATTAATACAGAAATTGAGTAATGATATAAATAAAATCCAAATTATCGAACCACGTACCGAAGATTTACTAAAGGAATTACTGATCAAAGGAAAAGTAAAATGATTTCCATATTTTTATTAGAGGGGAAGAAGCTATTATCGTATAAATTTCAATTGGTGTTTTCATTACTGCACCCTTTGTTTGGGTTTTTAGTGCAATATTATCTCTGGGGAGCTTTATACGCGACACAATACGCATCAGGGATGTCGTACAGTGATGATCAAATGTTTACATACTATGCGGTTGCATCGATTCTGTTTGTAATGATTAAAACGAATTCTGGCATGATCGCCAATGAATTCAAGAATGGTTTGTTGGATAATGAACTTGTTCGGCCAATCAACCTTATAAAATATCGCTTGTGGCGCAGTATTAGTGAGCGCTGTTTGTATACAGTTTTTTATCTCGCTATGCTCTTTCTTTTAGTTGCAGCACTTAAAATCAGTGCGTTTGGCGACATTTCGCTGATTCATCTGGTTTCTTTTGTCGTCTTTACAATTCTCTCATTTTTGATAAGCTTCTTTTTGGACTTTATCACCGGACTGCTCGCGATGGCCATCGATGAAGTATGGGCAGTGCAAGCTATTTTGAGCTTCATTGTCAACTTTATCTCAGGGTATTATATTCCCTTGTTGCTCTTTCCGGGCCATATAGAAGCGATATTTCAGTTTACTCCGTTTTACTATTTGTTTTACTTCCCGGCGCAGATATTTACACTCAGTCGTATAGATCAATCCATTATGAAACCACTGTTAATAGCGTTATTTTGGGTGTTTGCTTTAGTCATAATGAGTAATGGCATCTGCAAAAGATTATCAAATGGGTACAGTTCATATGCCGGCTGAGTGCAGGGTATGTGATTTGTAATGCTGATATTGACATAGCAGAGAGGAAAGAGTATATTATACCATTGCCGTTGCGCGCCATATGGTAAAGTTATCTGATATGTACTCGCAAATGCGCCGCAATATTGAAGGCTGTGCGGATAATCACGTATTTGAAATGGATGGCGCCACATGATCAAGGTAAAAGAATTGTCGAAAACTTATGAGTACTACGAGAAAAACCTAGGTCTGAAGGGTTCCGCCAGCAATCTTTTCCATCGGAAAAAATTACACAGGGAGGCCGTCAAGTCGTTCTCATTTGAGATAAACGACGGGGAATTTGTCGCCTTTCTCGGGCCGAACGGTTCAGGCAAAACTACGACGATGAAGATGTTATCGGGGATTCTGTATCCGACGTCGGGCAGCGCCGAGGTCATGGGGTATGTCCCGTGGGAGCGGAAAAAGGCGTTTAGCTCAACTTCTCAATTGTTATGGGGCAAAAGAGTCAATTATGGGGAGACTTACCGGCAAATGAAGTGCTGTATTTTAACAAATGTATATACGAGATTGAGGATCAGCCCTATAACGAAACTATCGATGAACTGACTGAGTTGCTGGATGTGAAACACCTTCTGAAAATACAGATCAGGCGACTTTCGCTCGGGGAAAGGATGAAACTGGAATTAATCGCGGCATTGCTTCACAAACCATCAACTCTGCTTCTGGATGAGCCGACAATAGGATTGGATTTAATATCGCAAATCAAAATACAAGAGTTTTTGAAATACTATAACGAGACGAATCAGACTACAATTATGTTGACAAGCCATAACATGAAGGATATAGAATCGACCTGCAAGAGGGCGATCGTCATAAACGATGGCTGCATCGTTTATGACGGTGAGCTTGCGAAGATAAATAGTGTTGCCGGTGAGAATAAAATCATTCGGATTAAGTCGGGGGCAAGGGTAACTGACGAAGTTTATGCGCGTTATGCGGGCGCTGTGAAAACCGACGACTACTCTTTTGAGTTCCGAATTGCCAAGAAGGATATCAGAGCAGCGGTTGACAGCATAATGAGTGAGATTGATGTTGCAGATTTCAATGTCGAAGACATTCCGTTGGAGGAGGGAATAAAAAAACTGTACAACAAGAATGATGCACAGTAGTGAGGTGGAGGTGATAAAATGAACAGTCTGCTAAAATATAAACGCGCCTATGCTCTCGGCTTGAAAAGCAAGCTGGAATACAGATTTGATTTTCTAATGAGCATTGCAAGTTGCGCTTTTACACTCATTGTCCTTACGACCTTATGGAGAGCCATATTTTCCAATTCAGGCGCAGAAAAGCTGTATGGTTACTCTTTTCAGCAGATGCTATTCTATGTCATATCCTCGACGCTTTTGTCCAAAATGATCACGACAGATATTATGAATGTGATATCAAATGATATCAAGGACGGCGGCTTGAATAAATTTCTGGTGCAACCATTCAGCTATTCAAAGTACCGATTATCCGTGCTGCTGGGAGAGAAGACGTGCGAAGCCTTGATAATATTGATCTTAATCATTGCACTCCTGATAATTTTACCTTTAGCCTCTAATTCTATAATTGGATTCTCAAGCTTTCTGTTGTCTCTAATCCCAATTCTGTTATCAACCCTTCTGAACTTCTATTTGTCCTTCATACTCGCAACACTCGCCTTTTGGGTGACAGACACGTTTTATTTGAATTTCGGATTGAATGTTGTTATATTAATTCTCAGTGGAGCGATATTTCCAATCGATGTTTTACCCAAGATGATCGTCAACATATCACGCTTCTTGCCATTTCAGTATATAATCTTTTTCCCGGTGAAGGTCTTAACAGGAAATTATTTGACTCGCGAGTTATCTCTGGGAATTCTTATACAAGTGGGTTATATTCTTATTTTAGGAATCGCCTCAAAACTATTTTGGAATTATGGCGTGAGCAAACATATCGCGGTGGGGGGCTAGGATATATGATGAAAGCGGTCAAAAAGTACATGCGTGTATATGGCTTATTTGTCAGACACAGTATTATGAGTATGATGGAGTATCGCGCAAACTTTGTGGCCGGCGTATTGGTGGAGTGCTGTTTTTTGACACTAAAGCTGATGTACGTTTTTGTCGTGTTTTTAACCGGATTATCCATCAATAATCTATCCCCGTATTACGTCATGCTGTATGTTGGAAATTATACGGTTATTACGGGTATATATAACGGTCTGTTTGCGGAAAATCTTTGGTGGCTCCCATTTAATATTAAAACGGGTATGCTGGACTTGTTGCTGGTAAAGCCAATTTCTATCCAGTTTTACATCTCTACAAAAAAACTCAGCTTGCCAATGCTGGCCGCCAATGTTGTTACGGGAATCACAATGATTATAATCGCCCTGTGCAATATTGAGTTTAACGCCAGCGTCGGCGGAGTTATATTATATTTTCTCTTTCTGATTTGCGGTGTGTCGATTGCGTATTTTCTATTTCTGCTGCCGATGTTACTGTCGTTTTGGACGATTGAATCGCGCGGACTGATTGCCATATCCGACAAGGCATGGGATATAAATATGATGCCCATGCATATTTACGGGAGGTATATACAAAGATTGCTTGTTTTTATTATACCATTTTTTGCTATAACCAACTTTCAGCCGCTGGTATTGATCGACCGGCTGGATTTTAGATATGGAGTTTGGATGATTCTGTGTCCGCTGATACTTGGATTTATATCCAGAGTGCTATTTAGAAGGGGAGTGCGAAAATATGAGAGCGCCAACGGATGATGCCGGAACGATTCTAAACTTGTCTAAGCAAAACAATAATTGAACGGTAACCGTCAAATAGTGGGACGACTTTTGCGCCGCGCAAGGCTACGCTCATCATTTCGCATTGTGCGCGCCGCACCACTCCGCAATCTCCGCAACCAGCGCAAGCTGTTCCTCGCCAAAAGATTTATATAGGAACTGCACCGCGCCCTTGCTCGTCTTGTACTGCGTCAGTCGCGGGGCGAAATGCTCCATAGCCGCCGCGCCGGGGTAAATGCCGAGATGGTTCTTCTGCGCCGCGAAGTGGATAAGGTTTTGCCCTTTCCAAAATGTCGGCATTTGCCACGAGATTTTCTCCGTCGCGGCGGGGAGCGTCTTGCGGAGCGTTTTCAGGACGGATTTCAACAGCGGTTGGATCGCTTCGGACTGTGTGGCGATGTAGTCGTCGATATTATCTAATTTTAACATTTGTTTAACTGCCTCCTTTTTTTCAGAGCGATATTGTCGATCACCTCAATCAAATCGCGCTCGCTTTCTATTTCGCCCACGTTCGGGTATGTCAAACAAGCTTTTTGAAAACGGTCAAGCACTTTTTGGGCATTTCCTTCATCGTTTACAACCAGCTTTTCATAAGCGTATAAGAGTCGTTGGTGCGACACGTAAACACCCGTCGCTTTGATATAATTCTTCAGCTTTTTATCGTATATCCGCTCAATTTCCTCTACTCGGCATTCGCCAATAATTTCGAGGAACAACAACTCGCAGCGCAGCTCGGTTTTGTGTATTTCCAGCATTTTATCAGCACCATTGAGAAGAAGCTCCGCAAGTATTTTCGCCTCGGCAAAATCATGCTTATCCAACAAGTAACTAAATCTGTATAGCGCAATCACGGTGGTTATGGTGTCATTCAAGCCATCGTCCGGGATGTCGAACCATTCGGCGGGCATATCGCGGAATCTGGCGCCTTGTTGTGTCAGCGTGTTAATGCGCAGCAGCAACCAAAACGCCCGCCTTGCGCTCTCCCGCTTGACAAGTGTCAGCGCGTTATAGCCGTCATTTGCAACCCCGCCCGGCTTCATTGGGATTAAATTTATCAAACTCATTAATATACCTACTATTGCAAAAACAGCGCATATAGCCGCGGCCATTGGCAATGCTTTTGAAAACAAGAGATAGAACCCCAAACCTGCGGCGCTTGCGGTAAGGTTCATCAAAGAACCGCCGAGGTTATACAGCACAAATGGATAACGCCCGTCTACAGGCTCCGGCGGAGACATCAGGCATTGCCCAAGCGTCCCGACTATTTTGAATTTCTTCCGCGCGATTTTTCCGTTCTGCTTGATGAACATGATATTTAACACGCGGAAAGACACAAAATCGTATCCGCTGAGTTTGCCGGAAAGGAGATGCCCCGCCTCATGCAATGGGATGTGGAGCATGAAGCTCAAGACAAGACAAATCAGAAGCACGGCATACAGTAGGACTTCGTTTGCTGTTTGCCGCTCTACTAAGTTCTCAAAAAGAGTCACTCCGAAATATCCAATAACAAATCCAAAAGCAGCGCTAATCAAAATCATAAGAAGTATGACAGTGATTTTCTTCATGTTCTCTCCATTCTCCGAGTATTGTTCATATCGCTCCACTTGCATTTCACTGGATTCGGTTCGTTTTCGAGCGCCACCGCCCGCAGCGCCGCTTCAAACCTCTCGCACTCCCCAGGGCACGTCTAATTTGATGCCCTGCTTGCCGCGTCGGCGTTTATACAGTCGATAGCAAGCGCGACGCACAGGCAGAGCAATTCGTTCTGCGGCTCTGTTATTTCAAGCTTGTAGAAGTCGCCCCAAGTAGGCCACGCTTTTGAAATTCGCATAATATCGCCGCGACTGCTCGTGACGGCGTATTCATGCTCCGTAAAGTTGCCGTCAATCACCCAGTCAAGATTGCGGATAGTGTACTTTGGGCGCAGAAACGTGAACTCCTTGACGAATTCATACACATTGCCGCCTATCTCAATATAGTAGCGCCACAGGAACGACAGCACTTTTTGCCGTATAAAAGCGACCTCCGCGCCGTTCGCGTCATAGACGTGCAGCTTTCGCCCAAGCGTGAAAATCTCGCCCTGCGCGAACCAGCGGTCGAGCTCCGCTTCGTCCTTGACGGCAAATCTATCCCGCCAGGAGAACACCTTTTGTTTGATATAGAGTTTCATACTAATACCTCCTTTTGGATATACATCGGGTACACATCGGAAACCGACATTTTGTAAATACGTTCGTTGCTCATAGCGTTACCTCCCGCTTGGGCGCTTCTTCCGCGACTACATTCCAGTTCACGCCGAATTTGTCCGTAACGGCGGCGTGGAATACGTTGTAAAATGTTTCGACAGGCGCGAGCGTTACCTCACCGCCAACGCGCAGCGCGTCAAAGATTGCCGCCGCTTCTTTTCCCGTCGGCACGGTGGCAGGGCTTCCCGAAAGCCTTCGCGGGTGAAATCCTCCGTCATTTCACGTCGTCTCCCTTTGCCAATGCCGCCAGCTTGAGTGTCGTGTTCGCGTTTCGGATCGTTATCAGGTTATAAACGGCCTTGTTCTGAACGATTTTCGACCAGCGCGTCCGCGAGTACGTATTGAGCGGCGCAGACCAGAAAATCACGCTGCCGTGACAATAAACCTTCTCATATTCCGGTTTTGCCGCTCCGACGGCCGAATGGATTTCCTTCGCTGTCGCGGGAGGGATTGCGAATATCGTGTTGTGCGTGGAGTCCGCGCCGCTGTTCCACCACCCCGGCGCGTGCGCGAGGGCGTCCGCCAAGTGGTCGGCGGTGATGATTCCAACCGCGATTTTCAGCCCGAAGCCGCTTTTAATAATATCCTCGCAAGCCGTTTTCGCTTCCTGCAAGCCCAAATTGCCGTCAAACAGGATATTGCCGCTGTTGATGTAGGTGACGACGTTCTCAAAGCCCCGTCCCTCAAACGCCGCTTTTAGCTCGGGCATTGATATTTTGTTTTTGCCGCCAACATTTACGCCCCGCAGGAGCGATATGTATTTTGTCACGCCTTATGGCCTCCTGTGCGCAGTGATCGCGGCGCTGCTTCGCCCCCGAAGTCAAAACAGAACCGGGGAAAAACGAACCGGAGATCTGGAGCGCTCGAATTTTAGGACGGGCTTTCAAAGCAACCTATAACGCGCGTTAAAACATCTTGTGTATTGTTTCTGCTCATCTACCCGCAGGACGGGCACGCCCATTTCGCGCTTTCGCGTCCAACAAATCCGGCTAGCCCCATCTCCCCTTTCAAAGCGGCAGATACGCGAATATATTCAACAGCGCGTCATACGCTCCATGCGCAAGCGCGACGGAAAGAAGGGAACACCGCCTTGAGTAAATCAGCGGGACGGCAAACACAATACCGATTATGCCTGTAATACCAACCTGAAGCATACTGCCGTTATTCATGTAGTGCCAAGCTCCGAATATGGCGGACGAGGCGATAATTGCCGCGATTTTCGGAAGGCGTATTCTCAGCAACCCTTTAAGCAGATATCCTCTGAACAGGGTTTCCTCGGCAAAACCAACGGTGAACGTATACGGAATGGCAAACAGCAATAAATCACGCTGGGGGAAAATATCCCTCAAACCCATCAGCAAAGGAAAGGCGATAAATATTACCGACAAGACGACAAAGATTACAAATGCCCATAGCAACTGCGAAGCTATTCTTTTCCTGCTGTATCCGAGCTCAGCAAACCCCAGCTTTTCAATTCTGTTGTTTGCAAGTATCGCAATTCCAAAGAAAACCGCCTGCACAAAAAACAGGATTGCGAGCCTGACAGGAATGATTACCTTGACCGCATAAAGCGCCGGTATCGCCGCAGTAAAGCCGACGCTCAATACTACAGCGGTTGTTAGCCCCAAAATTGTGCGCGCCCTCGCGCTGGCCGTTCCGACGCCGATCAATTTGTTCAAGAGTACACGTCCCCCTGGTAATTGTAATTGTTGACCTTTTTTGGCTTATTGTACCACTAAAAATCGACTGTGTAAATCAAAAAAGGCATCAAAAAAGGCCCCAAAAGGCTTTGGTTGGCTGCAGATTGCCGGAACGACAAAACCCGTGTATAATAAAGCGCCTGAAGGCGGCGGCACGGAAGCATGTGAATCGCTGTTATCGGGGGTGCGGCGCCTTGGTGCTCGCACGGTGTATTTACAGGTGGCGCGGGATAACAGCAGGGCGGCTGAGCTACACACAAGCTTGGATATAAAACGGGATATTCGCATTGGTATCGTGTGAAAAACAGGGGGATGCGTGATGAACGATCATAAAATCATTTTTGACAATATAGCATGGACAAATGCCGGGGTCGGCGTTCGATTTAAGGCATTTATCCACGGCAATCAACGGGGGGCTGATTATGAGCATCTACATCCTGTTCCTGCTCTATTTTGCAGTAATAAGTCTGCTTGCCGTAATCCTGACCTTTTATGACAAGCGCGCCGCCCGCAAGGACGCCTGGCGCGTGAAGGAACGGACGCTGCTCGCAGTCTCCGTCCTCGGAGGTTCGGTCGCAATGCTGTTGTCTATGGTTGCGGTTCGCCATAAGACACGGCGCAAGAAGTTTATGGTTGGCATACCGTTGATAATAACGGCGCAGGTGTTGATAATCCTGTTAGCGCTCAATCACAGCCTGGCGGTAAGCCATTACAGCGTAACAAACGACAAAATAGGCGAACAGGCAAAGCTCGCGCTTGTCACCGACTATCACTCCTGCGATTACGGCGACGGACAGCGCGAGCTGCTCTCGGCCATTGATATGGAACGACCCGATGCCGTGCTGCTTTGCGGAGACATATTCGACGACAGATTGCCGCCGGATAACACGCTTGAGCTCATAGCGGCATTGTCCTCAAGGTATCGCTGCTACTATGTTTCCGGCAACCACGAATTTTGGAGCGGCAGGGCGGACGAGTTCAAAGACGCTCTCACGTCTTACGGCGTAACGGTCTTGGAGGGCGAGAGCGATATTCTTACAGTGCGGGGCGGGCAAATCCGTATAAGCGGCATAGACGACCCCGACACGGACAGATACGCAAGCCGTTCCGTGCCCTATGCGCAGCAGATGGAGCAGTTAAGCATAAACGCCGATACCGAAATATATACGGTGCTGTTGTCGCATCGTCCGGAGCGTATCGGCGAATTATTGCCGCTTTCGCCTGACCTCGTCGTCTCCGGTCACGCGCACGGCGGACAATGGCGTATTCCGTTTATCCTTGAAAACGGTTTGTCGGCGCCAAATCAGGGCTGTTTCCCCAAGTACACGAATGGCGAATACTTCTTTGGGAACACGGAGCTTATCGTCAGCCGCGGATTGGCGCGGGAATCCACACAAGTGCCCCGCCTGTTCAACCGGCCGGAGGTTGTGATAATAACTTTGGAGGGAATCCGATGAAAGAGATAAAGCGTTTAGGGTCAGCTTACAGGGGATTTCCTGACAACCACGCCCCCGCTTGGCCATCTCCGCCTCATCTATAGACCGCCCCGCCGAGGACGCTCCGGCAGATACCGGCGCAGCTTATCCAGCACCTCGCTGAAATCCAGGGGCTTGCCCACGTGGTCGTTCATGCCGGCCGCAAGGCATCTCTCCACGTCCTCGCGGAAGACGTTGGCCGTCATAGCGATGATGGGAATACGTTCCGCATCCGGCGACTCAAGGGCGCGGATGCGCTGTGTGGCGGTGTAGCCGTCCATCTCCGGCATCTGCACGTCCATGAAGATCATATCGTAGCGCGTGGGGTCCGCGCTGTACATCTCCACCGCTTCCGCGCCGTTTTCCGCGCAATCGACGGCAAGGTCGGTCGGTTCGAGCAGGGCAAGCACGATCTCCCGGTTGATCTCCACGTCCTCGGCCAGGAGTACGCGGTATCCCGCAAAATCGTCGGTCGCTTCCGCGGTCTGCACTTCCACGGGAAGCGCGCCGTAAAGCCCGAGACATTCGTTGATACAGTCGGTGATTGCGGACGGGAATATCGGTTTGGGCAGGAACATGTCCACGCCCACGCTCTTCGCCTCGGTTTCGATCGTGTTCCATTCCGTCGCGGAGATCATGATCACGATGGAGTGCTCCGCGTCGTTCGCCTTGATGCGGCGCGTAAGCTCCATCCCGTCCATGCCGGGCATCCTCCAGTCCACAAAGTACAGATCGTAGGCGCCGTTTTCGGCGATCATGCGCATAGCACTCTCTCCGTCGGCGGCGGCGTCGCAGTGAAAACCGATCTGCCTCGCAATCTCACTGAAATGATCCCGCATATCCTGTTCGTCGTCCACCAAAAGTACACGGACATTGTCCCAGCGCGTGGTCGGACGCACCGCGCCGTTCGGGCCATCCTCGCCGCGTTCAAGCTCCGCGGTAAAGGTAAAAACGGAGCCCTTACCGAGCTCGGAGCGGGCGGATATCTGTCCGCCCATCATCTCGACGATACGCTTCGATATGGCGAGTCCAAGTCCTGTCCCGCCGTATTTCCGGGAGGTGTCGCTGTCCGCCTGCGTGAATGAGTTGAAGAGCCGGTTCAACTGATCCTCGCTGATGCCGATACCCGAATCGCTCACATCTATCCGGATCGTGCAGCGCCCGTTCTCCTCCTTTACAAAACGCGTATCTACACGTATGGAGCCCTGTTCCGGCGTGAATTTCACGGCGTTGGAAAGCAGATTCGCAATCACCTGCGCCAGCCGCTGATCGTCGCCGATCAGCGTGGAAGGGATGTTGCGGTCGAGACGCACGCTGAGCGTCTGATTTTTTTCCTCCACACGAAAATTGATCACGTTCACCACGCGCCGAAACATCTTCTCGAAGGAGAAACTCACGGGCGACAATTCCAGCTTGCCCGCCTCTATCTTGGACATATCCAGTATGTCGTTGATTACGCCGAGCAGATGCGCGGACGCGTCCTCGATCTTGCCGAAGCAATAATCCTTTCGCTCCATGTCGGAGGCCGATTTGCCGATAGCCGTCATGCCGACCACGGCGTTGATAGGCGTACGTATCTCATGGCTCATATTCGCGAGGAATTCGCTCTTTGCCTGTGCGCTCAAGAGCGCATCCTCGCGCGCGGAAATAAGGCTTTGCAGCATCTCGTTGCGCAGAATAGCGTTGACCATCAGCAAACTGCCCGACCGCAGTATGTTCTCCTCGTTCTTGGAAAACGTGCGTTCGCTGCCGCAGTCGTCAAAGCTGACGAAGCCCCAGAATTCATCCTGCAAAAACACGGGCGCCGCGAGGATGGAAAGCACCTTGTGCGGCGCTATGCGTTCCCACTCGGGCTTGGAAAGGCTGCTGAGCGGGCCGTTCACGCATAGACCCTCCGAGAGCCTTTTTTCCCAATCGGGGAGGGTATCCCTGTAAGAGAATTCCATCGGGACGCTCTGCCTCAATTTATCGTCGTTTGACCATTCATATATCTGCGTGTAATACAGGTCTCCGTTGTGTTCGCGGTTCTTCCATATGTACATGCGGTCGATCTCCAGACTGCGCGCGACCATCTCCATGCCATTGTCCAATACCTCCTCGAATCTGTCCGGATCGGACGAGAGCAGTATTATGGCCATGTCGTTGACCACGTGCAGGAGCTCATCCTGTCTGGCGATCCTGCTGCCGGCGGTCTCCACCTTGCGCTTCTCCCTCTCGAATATCGCACGTTGAAACAGGATGACCGTCCCGATGAAGAAACCAACCACGATGAGGGACTGGATATTGTCCATCGTTTGGCGCGGCGGTGTCAGGGGGGAAATCATCTGCGGCATGAACAAAGCCACGCAGTAGCAGGTGATCACAATGATGATGTGCGTGGAGAGCAGTATGACGCGTGTTATGCCCTGTGAAAGCAGGATTATGAGGGATACGCTCAGCGCGAAGTAGGCCGCCATGCCGCTGTCCGCCCCGCCGAGCAGGAAAAACGCGGCGGGGAACAGCACGTCTCCGAGCAGGATGAGCGTAACCGGCGTACCCATCCTGTACACTTGGAAGCGATTCAATAAGAACAGGAAAAAAGCGACGGAGAACGTTATGCCCAACATGACCAGAATCATAGCGGCGCCTTGCCGCATCAGGACACGGGTGAATGTGGACATGAGACAGGCGGCCACGCCCACCATGCAGACCATGTTGAGCAGACGCGCGTCCAAGGATAGCGTTTCTGAAAAAACGTAGCGAACAATATACGCCTTGATTTTTTTCATCTCTGTTCATACCTCGCCGATACAATAATAACAGCCGTGCTCTCTGCGGCTATTGTATCATAAATTGCTTTGCAATTGCGGGCGCATGCGCGGGATATAATATCCGCAGAGTGGATATTGTATCATACTTTGACGAAATTCAAAAGCCTTGGCGCGAAAAGGGCGGCGCTACTCGCGCCGCCGCAGTGGCGGGGTGGCCTGTAGAACGCCTGATTATCGGATGGCAGGGGCAGAAGGATTTGAACCCTCGGCACTCGGTTTTGGAGACCGATGCTCTACCAGCTGAGCTATACCCCTATATCACGGTGTTTACCGGCGCCCGCCGCACGAAAACAGCTTCCGAAAGGCGTCCGCGTTGCGTCATGCTCGCATTGTACCATATCTCAAAAAAGAATGCAACGAAATTATTCCTCCTACTGTTATTCCTCCTACTTGGTTGTTGCTGTTATTGCTGTTACTCCTGAAAAATATGGGCGAGAGCACGGCGGGGGAGGGGCCTCAAGAGTCACGGAACCGCGAGCACGGCAAGCGTCCTGTCCGTATTCTCGTGCGTGTAAGCATCCGCTATCCCTTCGGTTATGACTACCTCGCCGGTCTCGGTTATGAGGATCATATCAAAATCGCGTCCGCTGTTTCGCCAATACGTCTCGGCGGACTCGCGGCCCAGCACGAACAGCGCGGTGGACAGCGCGTCGGCCAGCGCGCCGTTTTCCGCTACGACGGTCGCGGAGAGCAGGCCGCTGTCCGCCGGGCGGAGCGTCGAGGGGTCTATTATGTGGTGGTACAGCTTGCCGCCGGACTCAAAATACCGCTGGTAGACGCCGGAGGTCACAACGGCCGCGTCCTGCGTCTTCAGAGTGCCGGCGTACCGCCCGCTATCCTCCGGGTCCTGAATCGCCACGTTCCACGGCGAGCCGTCCGGCTTGCGCCCGACCGTCTGTACGTTACCGCCGAGCGAGACTATGCCCGACTCGACGCCGTGCTCCCTGAAAATCTCCGCCGCGCGCTGCGACGCGTACCCCTTCGCGAGCGCGCCGAAATCGACAGCCGCTCCCGGCGCCAGAGCGGTGGTATTGCCGTCTGTTTTTACCGCACGGTAATTGACGAGCGGCGCTATTTCGCGCAGCTCGCCTTCGCCGGGCACGCGGTATTCGTCCGTCGTAAAGCCCCACGCCCTGACGGCGGGATACACGGTTATATCGAGAGCGCCGCCCGTCTCGCCGGACACCGAGGCGGCGTAAGCTATTATCTCCAGAGTTTCAGGCGAAACCGCGGCGCTCCCGAAGCTGTTGAGCGCGTATATCTCGCTGTCCGCGTCCGTCACCGACCACATGGCGTCCAGCCGCGCTATCTCGTCGGACGCCGCCCGAACCGCGTCCTCAGCCGCCTGTCCGTAGGCGCTCAGCCGCATGAACGTATCCATAGCGAACAGCTCGCCCGTGTACGGCTCGCCGCCCGCGCCGCCGCACCCGCAGAGCGCCGCCGACATGACGGCGACGGCGAGCGCTGTCGGAATACGAAGTCCTCCGGGGCGGCGTATGTGCGCCGTCCGCCTCACGCCTCCTCCCGCGCGTCCGTATCGGGGAAGAGTGATGCGTCCGTGTGCGGCAGGAAGCACGCGGCTATAAACGAGTCCATGTAGCCCGGCTGCGTGCTCAACTCGACGTATGTTATCCCGCGCGCGAGCTCGCTCAGGCGGCGCGCGGCCTTGTCCGATATGAGCATGGCGTAAGCTCCGGCGAGCGACGTGTTGCCGATATAGCGGTACTTGCTCTCGGGCAGAGACGGGAACATGCCTATGCGTATCGCGTTGCGGACGTTTATCCCGCTGCCGATGCCCCCGGCCACGAGCACCCTGTCGATGTCCTCCGGCGCGAACCCAAGAGGGCCGAGCAGCGTCATGATCGCCGAGAAAATGGCGCCCTTTGTGCGGATGAAGTTGTCTATGTCCGTTTCGTTAATATATATCTCGCGCCCTGTGGCGGTTCGCCCCGCGAACGACAGAATATAGCGGCCCGTCCCGTACTCGTCGTACACGACGCGCTCGCCCTGTCTGGCGAATTTGCCCCTGCCGTCGATTATGCCCGTCGCGAACAGCTCGGCTATCACGTCTATTATCCCCGAGCCGCACAGTCCGACGGGCTTTCCGCCGCCGATGACCGTCAGATACGGCTCCATTGTCTCCCTGTCTATCGAGCACGCCTCAATAGCTCCGTCGGTCGCCCTCATCCCGCACCTGATGTCGCCGCCCTCGAACGCCGGCCCCGCCGAGCACGCGCAAGCCATGAGAAATTCGCTGTTACCGAATACGATCTCGCCGTTTGTGCCCAGATCGACGAGCAGCGACAGCTCCGGCGAGTTCCATATCATGCTCGCGAGCGTGCCCGCCGTTATGTCGCCGCCGACGTAGCTGCCTATATTAGGGGCGACAAACATTTTTGCGCCGGGCGCGATGTCTATCCCGACCTCCCGCGTGAATATCGGCGCGATCTCGAAAAACGCCGGGACGTACGGCTCCATCCTGAGATAGTTCGCGTTGACACCCAGTAAGAGGTGATTCATCGTCGTGTTGCCCGCCAGCGTCACGCAACCGATGCGCTCCGGCGCGACGCCCGCGTCGTCGCACATCTTATGGATCACGGGCAGCAGGGATTCGTGGACGACGGCGTAGCGCAGCCTCTCCACGCCGCCGTCCTTCTGCTGTTCTATAATGCGGTTGATCACATCCGCGCCGTAGCGTATCTGTCCGTTGCCGGTACTGCCCTTAGCGAGTATTTTCCCCGTCTCAAGATCCGCGAGCAGAGCGGAAACCGTGGTGGTACCTACGTCGATCGCCAGCCCGCATATGGGCGTTCGCCCCTCGGCGGGGAACAGGTCGAGTATCCGCACGGACTCACCCTCGCCGTAAAGGAGACAGCGCAGCCGGTAATTGTTGTCGCGCAGCAGATTCGGCAGCTTTTTCAGCAGCGAGTAGCGGATATGGACGTCGCTCTTGCCCATGCGCGCGGCGACGGTTCGCGTCAGCCTCTCGTTGTCGGGCATCGTGTCGTCGAGCGTGGGGGGCGCTATCTCAACTATGAACGTGCTGTAGCCGTTTCCGAAATCGAGACCGGCGGCTTTCATCTCCTTCTGGAGCGAATCGAATATTTCGATCTCACGCGGCGACGAGAGGTCGGACACCTGCATCCTGTTTTTATACGCCGAGGCAATATCCGGCACGAATATTTTCGCGTTGCCCGAGACCTTGGATACGCAGGCGAGACGCCACCCGTTGAAGTATTCGTAGTCGTTTATGTGCCGCGTTATCGCGCTGTAGACCTCGCCCCCGAGAAGCCGCACGCGACACTTCCCGCAGCTCCCGTTGCCCGAGCACGGGGCGTCTATCGCCACGTTCGCCTTTCGCGCCAGCTCTAAAATATTTTCCCCGTGCGAGGCGAATATGACCGCGTCGTCTCCGCCCTCGATTTTGAAAGTGATCTCGTACATCAACAATACCCGCCGTTTCAGAATTTGCCGCCGGTCGTCCGACAGCCCGGTACGCGCCTCTTTGGTATAATATCCGCAGGCGGATATTATACCATATGCCGCGAAGAAAACGCAATGACCTCGGCCGGGAATTGTGTGTTTGACGCGGTTGAGCGTGACCAGCCGGTGAGACTGGCGGGCGACGCCGGGAATACAGCCGGCGCGTGAAGCGGCGCGCGGGCGGGGCAACGCAAAACACGGTTAAGGGGAGCGAAATCCGCTCCCCTTAACCGCAAAGGAGGATGGTAAAAATGAAAAAGAAGAATCTGGCAACCCTCGCGCTTACATGCTAAACGGTATATGTTAAGAAATCTACCATATTATGTTTCAATTTTGTAAAAGATTTTCGCGGCGTGATACGCGATTCCGCCGGGTCCGGGAGCTCGCCGGCGGGAATACGGTCTCCGTGTCAGCGGCGCGCCGGTCTGCGTCGCGGTATGAGCAGAAGCGTTCCGGACTCTACATCACTCTCCTTCGCGACGCCGTTTGCTTCCATTATGAGACGCACGCCCGAACCGTACCGCTTTGCGAGCGACCATAGCTTCTCGTGCGGCTTTATGCGGGTTACCGTGAGGGACGGCAGCTCCGGCGCGTCCGGTAGGGCGGCGCTGTCGCAGGTTATGGCGGTTATGGCGCGGCGCCGGGACGCCGGCGGACACGTTATTTCAAACGTCAACGGAATGGTAAGATCGACGACTCCGCCTGAAACGGAGACGGACGCCTCGCCCGCCCGCGCGCGCGACGCCTCGATACTATGCGCTCCGGGCGCCTCAAATGGCGCACATTCGGCGTCGGCGGAGGTTCGCGCCGAGTGTACGCGCCCCTCTGAGTCGGCGTAAAGACAAGTCACCTCCACGCCGCACCGGACGCGCGCCTGTCCGTCGGAGAGCGACGCCTCCGGCGTGAAAACGCCGGGGATGACTGCCACCACGTCAACGGCGTCCGGGAGGTTCAGCGAGACGTGCGCCGCGCACTCCGCGGCGCGCGCGGGAGCGAGTCCGCCCGCGTCGAATTCCGTGTACTCACATTCCAGCTCCAGCCCCGGGGCAAAGGCGTCCGCTATGTATTTTACGGTTCTCCGCTCGAACCCCACGCACTGCGCCGCGGCATGGATCTCGACGGATACGCCGCGCCCGCCGGTCTCTTGTGACCGGAGCTCGGCGTACGCTCCCGTGAGCATGAGAGATACGTCAAACTCGCTCTCCGGAGCGAGCGCGTCAAACTCGACAATCTGGGAAAACTCCGTGTTGAGCGGAGCGCGCACCAAGCCGCCTCCGTCGGATATGCAGAGCAGCGCGATATATGCGACGCCCTTGAATACGAGCTTGCTGCCCACCGCCTTTGCGTCGGTCACACAGAGCTCGACGTCGGCAAACAGCACCTCGCCTATCGGCGGGTATTCCTGCGGCAGCGTCAATTCGTCCGATATTACGAATGTGCGCTCTCTGACGTCGACGGGCGGACAGATCTCCGCCGTCTCATACAGCAGCTCGACGCGACTCTCGTCTCCGCCGCCGTCCTCCGCGCCGTGATACAGGCGGAGCTCACAGTCGGTATAGAACGACGCGCGCACACGAACGGCGGCGTTTATCAGCGCTTTTCTGGGATTGCCCGCGCGCGCGGAGCAAGCGACAGCGCGCGCGAGGGCAGTAACTCTCATATCCCGGGTCAGCGCGCCGTCCGCCGTCTGCGCCGTAAACGGTATCTCGGCGTCAAGACTGACGGCGCGTCCGCCGTCGGGCGGGGCGTACACGAGCTCGACCTTTATCACTCCGCTGACCGCGCCGCGCCCCGTGTCCGTTTCTTTACTGCGAACAAACGCGGCGGCGTGTACGCACAGTATCTCCGCGATGTCCGGACACGCGTCGGGAACCGCAACCTCCGCCGTCTCCTCACGCGTGACGTCGATGTTATGCGCGCAGCGCGCGCAGCTCACCTTTTCCGCCGTCAATGGGAACTCCATCATATATCCGCTCCTTGCACATTTGAATTTACGTACGCGCCGAATGGCGTATTGTTATCGGAACAAGATATGCTTATCGGGCGGAATTTATGATTTGCCCGTCAAAGGCGAGCCTGACGGGCCACACTAAAGCGGCTCTCTCCCGTAACGGTCGGCGAGAAAAACGAAGCACCCGGAGGTCCAGCCGGAGTTAAAGAGCGTCAGCTCCGTGAAAAAGTGGATATCGCCGTCGAGCGGCGCGCCGGTAAACGAGTCGTGGATGTGCATGAGCCGGTTGCGCAAAAGCGTCTCCAGATATTCGTGCGCGATGATTTTCGCTTTGTCGCGCAGACCGCAGTTTTCCAGTCCGATTATGAGCAGCGCCTCGAGTGGGGTATCGATGCTGCCGCCGCACCAGTTGTTTGTAAAGTGCGGGCTGTTTTGATTTTCCGAGGCTATGCCGAACGGAGTGTTGAAGCCCGGCGCGTCAAAGAGCTTTGCGACGGTTTTGTCTATGATCTCCGGCGGCAGACGTTTCCCGAGTACGAGCGTACAGAACGGGACGGCGCTTGAAGCTCCGCCGAGCTCCCGCGTGACGGTGTTCAGCGCCGCCCAACCGTCACGCTCGGACCAGAACGTCTCGATTATTTTTTGTACCGTGGCCTCCGACATACGCGCCCAGCGGTCGCAGACCTCCGCGTCCTTGCCGATCATTTTTCCGAGTACGGACAGGGCCTCCATCTGGAGAGCCAGATACGCGTTGATGTCGGGGCTTGCCAGCGGGAAGCCGAGATTGAAGTAGGAGGCGGCCTCCCACCCGGTCTCTCCCGCGCTGTGATTTTCGATTATGCCGTCGCCGTCGAGGTCGCGGTACTCCAGATGAAAGCGCGTCCAGCGCTCAAGCCCGTTCCAAAGATACGCAAGCTCCTCACGGGGAAGCGCGGATAGATCGTAGTGCTCGTACAGCCACAGAAAAGCGAGTCCCTGGACGGGCGGCTTCATCGTCTCGCCCGGGCCGCGGTAGGTCAGCGAGTCTGCGATACGACCGGTAGAATCCTGCGTGTCAAAGCACGACAACAGCAGATCCCAAGCGAGCTCGAGGTTGTGAGCGGACAGAAAAACCGCGTGCATCCCATGCTGCCACGAGAACGCGGCCTCGAATGAAGACCGTATCATGCGTATCATGCGGCGGCGGTACGCCGTCTCGCCGTCGGGGACGCTCGTTAGTCCCCAGAGCGTCCACAGGGCCTGCCTGCCGCGGGCGGCGTATTTTTCGGCGAGAGCCGGCGCGACGCCCGCTGCGAAGGCGTCAAATTCACGCGTCACAGCCGACACACATTCGCCATAGCTCATGTACGACTCGCGGGGGCGCGGATCGACCAGCGACTCCTCCATGACGATATCGAGGACGCCGTCCTCGTCAGGATGGAGTTCTATCGTCCCGTTTTCGCCGTGGCGCAGGGCGCCCCTTCGCGGGATGAACAGCATGAAATAATTACCAAAGTTGGACTTGAACGAGCCGTTTAGCAGATCGAAAAACGGCGTGCCTCCGAGCATTTGTCCGGACGCCCCGTGAGTCAAGCGGAGCGCCGCGCCGTCCTCGCCGCGGCACACCATGTATTTCGGATCGCCGATGCAAAAGCGCACGGAGCCCGCTTTGGACGCGAGGGTGAGCTCGTATGGCGTGGTTTCAAGCTCCGCCGGCTGCGCCGCGCCATCCTTTATTATCTCCGCTCGGATTTGCCGGAAGTGATTGTCGCCAAAGAGATTACCGTTGTTTCGGTCGTTCGGGCGCTGGCGCGCGGTGGATATCCACAGCTCGGCCTCGCCCGGCAGAGGGCTTCCGCCGTTTTTATTGGCGAGACAGATGTAAGCTCCGCACCGGGAAAACGGCATATCCAGGGGGTCGACGAATGTTTTACCCATGTTGTGGCACTCCTTTATCAGTATTATCAGCCGCGCCGTCCGGCGCCGTCCGGCGTGGCGCGGAGCAAGGCGTGGCGCGCCGGGAGAGTATGGCAATTACGAAATTCCCGCGCTTCCGAATTATATCACGGCAGCGGAAGAAACGCCATAGTGTGAGCGTGAGTTGACACATTCCGGCGGCGTTGGTATACTGAGGCGGTCAAGAGGTTCACGCGGCCCGCCCGTAACGGCGGGGTTATTGCTAACAAAACAACATCCCGGAGGTGCTGTCATGCTTTATCGGAGTACGCGCGGACAGATAACAGACTCCACGGCCGCCGCGGCGATAGCCGCCGGACTCGCGAGCGACGGGGGGCTCTTTGTGCCGGACGCGTTTCCGCCGCTGCCAGCGGACGCCGTAGAGACGCTGTCTCCCATGCGGTACGACGGGCGGGCGGCGTATGTCATGGCTCCGTTTCTCGGCGGCTTTGACGCCGGCGAGCTCGCGGCCTTTACACGCGCGGCATACTGCCCCGGAGGATTTGACGGCGACGGCGCGGCGCCCGTCCGCCGGCTCGCGGACGGGGATTTTTTCCTCGAGCTGTGGCACGGTCCCACGTGCGCGTTTAAGGACATGGCGCTCCAGATCATGCCGCGTTTTTTGACGTCGGCTATGGAAAAAACCGGCGATACGCGCGACGTGTGCGTTCTCGTCGCAACGTCCGGCGACACGGGCAAGGCCGCGCTCGAGGGCTTCCGCGACGTCCCGCGCACAAGGATCATGGTATTCTACCCGCGCGACGGCGTATCGGCTGTACAGAGACTGCAAATGACCGCGCAGGAGGGGGGCAACGTGAACGTCGCGGCGGTCGAGGGCAACTTCGACGACGCCCAGACGGGCGTTAAGCGTATATTCGCGGACGCCGGCTTTCGTGAAAGACTCGCCTCGCGCGGCGTCTTCCTCTCGTCGGCAAACTCAATAAACTGGGGGCGTCTGCTCCCGCAAATCGTGTACTACGTATCGGCGTACTGCGATCTGGTGAGCGGCGGACACATAAGGCGCGGCGAGTACGTCAACTTCTGTGTGCCGACGGGGAACTTCGGAAATATTCTGGCGGGATATTACGCGAAAAAGATGGGCCTGCCGATAGGAAAACTCATCTGCGCGTCTAACCGCAATGACGTGCTAACGCAATTCATCAACACCGGCGTGTATGACAGGAACCGCGAGTTTTTCCCCACGATATCGCCGTCGATGGACATTCTTGTCTCCAGTAACCTTGAGCGGCTGCTCTATGAGCTGTCCGGCTGTGACGGAAGGGCAGTGTCCGGATACATGGACGCGCTCGCCCGTGACGGCGTTTACGCCGTCGGCGAACGCGCGCGCGAGCTCGTCGCGGACGGATTCGCGTGCGGAAGCTGCGGCGACGGCGACGCCCGCCGCGTGATCGCGGATACGTTTGAGCGGTACGGCTATCTGCTAGACCCGCATACCGCCGTGGCATACGGCGTCCTGACGCGCTACCGCGAGCGGACGGGCGACACGGCGCCGACGGTAGTAGTCTCCACCGCCAGCCCCTACAAATTCTGCGGCAGTGTGCTGGAGGCGCTCGGACACACAGTGAGCGCCGACGGGCCGGAGCTCATCGACGCACTGGCGGAAGCCACCGGTATTCCCGCGCCCGCGCCCATCGCGGCGCTGAAGGGCGCGAGCGAGCGGTTCTCGCGGAGCGTACCGCGCGGCGACATGCTGCGGGCAGTTGAGGAATTCTGCGGTTGATGTCCGCCCGCCGCGAAATAGGGATCAGTATTTACAGGGTATTTACAGCCGATTGCCGCCCGTCTAGCGGCGAAGCATCCGAAGCCGCCGGCCGCCGACGGTGAAATTACCCGTCAGGGCGCCGGCTTGCTCGCGACGGCGCCGGCGCCGCGCGACAGCAGCACACCCTCCGTCAGTCCGTCGCTCGCCATCATTTTTTCCAGCACGTTGACGTCCGCCGTGATGTCTATAGCGTCCGACCGGAACAGCTTGTCCAGTTGCTGCTCGAACCCGACGGCGAGCGTATCGAGGATGCCGTTTATGCTCTCCTTTGCCGCCGATATATTCTCGCCCTGCTCACCCTGTCTCTCCAGCGTGGAGTATGAGCGGAGCAGCTTGAGCGTAGTGGGCAGATAGTAGCTCATAAACCGGCGTATTTGCGGCAGCTTTGATGGGTCGTCCTCGACGGCGCGGAAAATCTTTGCCGTCAGCGTCTCGATCCTGTCGATTTTGTCTGAGATCGCGATGTCGATTATCGTCTCGTTGAGCGCCCTGAGCTCGACGATTATCTTCATGTACTCGTTTTCACCGCTCACCGCGGATACGGACGCGGCGGCGTCCTCCGTCTCGCGCCTGAGAGCCTGGGCGGCTTCCGAGCTCCGGGCAAAACAGCCGAGCCCGTCGTCGATGTATGAATCGGACTCGAACCACCCGCCGTCGATCATCGCCTGAACGTCGCGCCTCACCGCATTGTCAGAAAAGCCCGCGGCGGCCGCGATACCGGATATGGGCATTGTAGCGCGCTCGCCGATCACGGCGGCGTATTTCCTGAATTTCGACATGCGTCTGCGCCACAATCCGCGCGAGAACAGCGTCAGGGCGCCCCCGACGCCGAAAAACACTCCGAGCAGCGCCTCGATGATATATCCCCGCCCGAGACCGCGAAGACCGCTTCCCGTGCTGATGGCCTCGCCGAGCGGCGGAAGAAAAAGGGCAAGCCCCGCCGCCAGAAGCGCGATCCCCATAAACAGGAGTATCGCGGACGTCGGGCTGTCCTGACGCCCCGCCGCCTTTGCGTTCTTTCGTTTTTTCCCGCCGGCGCCGCTTACGCCGCCCCCGGCGGCCTTACGCTCGCCGTCGCCCTTCGCCGGGGCGTCACGCCGCGCGGCGGCGGCTCCGTTTTCCGTCGCCGTCGGGCTCCGCGTACCGTCCTGTCTCGCGCCGTCACGACGGTGCGTCTCCTGCCTCCCGTGTCCGGAAGCGTCCGTATGCGCGGCGCTGCTGCGCATTTTGCCGATGAGCAGGAAGAGCCCGAGAGGCCAAAAGGCGAACAGGCATATTATTATGCCGATCCACGACGGGGCGTCCGACGGACCGGGGCGCCCTCCGGTATCCCGCCCGTTACTATTGTAGTTGCGTTCACTTTTATTGATCATAATGTATACCAAACCGAATCACAGGACGCCCGCGGCGCCCTCCATATTCCCGTTCCCTTTAGGTATACGAAGTATATCAAAATATGACGCAAAATGGAAGAGGAAATATTCCCGAATAATTTCGCCGCAGAATAATTTCGAAGAATAATATTGAAAATAATGCAGAAACTGTGATAGAATACCGTCGGCCCGCATAGGAAGCCGCGAGCGGCGGTCACGCGGATGCGAGTAAAATCGAGAGGAGCGGAAAGCATGGCTGTTATATTGAAGGGGAGCAAAACCGAGGCAAATCTTTTGGCCGCGTTTGCGGGCGAATGTCAGGCGCGCGTCAAGTACGGCTACTACGCCTCAAAAGCCCGCAAGGACGGCTACGAGCAGATAGCCGACATCTTTCAGGAGACGTCCGATAACGAGAAGGAACACGCGAAGATATGGTTCAAGCTGCTGAACGGGGGTGCGGTGCCGGAGACTCCGGCAAATCTGACCGACGCGGCGGCGGGAGAGAACTACGAGTGGACCGAGATGTACTCGGGATTTGCCGAGACGGCGCAAGAGGAGGGCTTTAGCCATATAGCATATCTCTTTGACGAGGTCGGGCGCGTGGAAAAGGAGCATGAGGCGCGATACAAGGCGCTGCTCGCGAACATCGAGGGCGGTCTTGTATTCTCGCGCGATAACGACTCCGTCTGGCAGTGTGCGAACTGCGGACACATCGTAATCGGGAAAAAAGCTCCGGAGGAATGTCCGGTATGCACACACCCGCAGGCATATTTCAAGATAAAAGCCACTAATTATTAATTGATAAGGATTTGAGAACATGTATTCACCTAAAGAAATAGCGCATAACTATATCGCCACAGGTTCATATAAGGCCAGGCAGAGGGCGGGGCGCATGTTCGTGCTCGCGATACTCGCGGGCATGTTCATCGCGCTGGCGAGCGTCGGGGCGACGGCGGCGGCGGTTTCCATATCGTCGCCATCGCTCGCCAAGCTGGTGGGGGCGCTGATGTTTCCCACCGGTCTGGCGATGACACTCATAGCGGGCAGCGAGCTCTTTACCGGAAATTGTCTCATGATTATTCCGGCTCTGACGCGCGATATACGCGTCGGCGCGCTGCTGCGCAACTGGGTAATCGTGTATATCGGCAATTTTGTCGGCGGACTTATTGTGTCCGTTATCGTGGTGTACGGCCACACGTTTTCGCTGTTTGACAACCAGCTTGCGGCCGCCGCGATACATACCGCGATCGGCAAGGTGGAAATCAGCTTCGGAGACGCGCTTCTGCGCGGCGTTCTATGCAATTTTCTCGTGTGTATTGCGGTGTGGATGGCGTTCGCCGCGAAGGACGTGGCCGGCAAGGTTATCGGACTGTTCCTGCCCGTGATGGTGTTTGTACTCTGCGGATACGAGCACAGCGTCGCCAATATGTACTATATTTCGGCGGGCATTTTCGCGTCTACCAATCCGGGGTACGCCGCCGCGACCGCCATAGGGGACAACCTGAGCGCCCTGACGTGGGGCGCGCTCGTCGTGAAAAATCTGATCCCGGTCACAATCGGCAACATAATAGGCGGAGCCGGACTTATAGGACTGCCTTACTGGTACGTCTATTTGCGCGGAGACGCCGCGGACGGGGTGGCTACCGGCCGGACGCCGGTCAAGTCAAAAAATAAGAAACGCTGATCAAGAGGGCGGAGCTCTCCGAATCACCGCGGCCGCAGGCGGACAAAACCGCCTCCGACCGCGGTGGTTTCGTACCACTTGCGCAGATCTGCCTCAAACAGTCTGCACTCGTCGAGAACCTCGATACGCGCGGAGTCGGCGTCGGTATCGCGCGTTACAGACACGAGCGCTACCCAGTGCCACGTGTCGAGCGCCTTTTCCTCGCCGTTATCCAGCGACAGAAACGCGACCGGAATATCCCACTCGAGAGCCGTCTCCAAAAATGTGACGACGTCTCCGAGCGGGGGCCGGAGCTCGCGGAGTTTTGGTATTATGAGCTCGTCCGCGTCAAGGCCGAGCGCGTGATGCGACACGTACCGGTCTATACCGTCGCGCAGAATTTTTGTGTTGGGTATGCCGCGCATCGTAGGCGTGACAAACATCCAGACGTCGTCCATGAGGCGCTTCATCTCGTTTTTCGTCGCGCGCCAGGACGCTCCGGCCGGAACTGCATCCGTTCCGCGCGAGCGGAGGATGTAGTTCATTATAGTAGATACGACGGACGGGCCGCAGCCCGAAAGGCGCTTCCAGCTTGTGGCGTACCACTCCTGCCGGCAGCCGTAATACACCTCTCGCGTCAGCTCGTCCTCGATCTCAAGCAGACTGAAATCATTAACCGCTCGCCTTATGAGCAACAATACCACCTCCAGTATGAAATTAAATAATTTCGTATGTACCCATTTTCGATCTCACGTCCTTTTCGCCTGTGGCGAAAAGAATTTTTGCGAAGGAGTGCGCCCCGTGCGACGGAGGAAAAATTGTTATATCTCCGTCAGTGTCGGTAATTCATTTACCGACGCTGACACTTTGCGAGCGCCGCAGCGCGAGATCCAACCCTCGTAACTCGTTTGTTACGGCGAAGCCGTGACAAACGGAATTAAAAAACTCTTGCATTACCCGGTAAACTGTGATAATATACACCCCCGTTGCGAGTTGTGCGCCGGTAGCTCAGTTGGATAGAGCGTCTGGCTACGGACCAGAAGGTCGGGAGTTCGAGTCTTCTCCGGCGCGCCATGCTGTCTTTCGGTTGACGGGGTAATACTACTCCGCTCGAAAAGTCTTGTCCTTACGGCAAAGCCGCTCGGGACTTTTCTCGCTCATATGCGCATGTTTCTCGCCGCCTATGGCGGCAACCGAAACATATGCGCGATATTAATTCGGCACGACATATCGCGCGAATTAATAATTGCAAGACTATATCAGATATAAAGGCGCCGGTCAAATCCCGGAAAGCCCTTACGTAACCGTACATCTATCACATCAAATTAGATTCTCCACATTTTATGACCCACGGGCGCGAACATTATACCATAAGACGCCCCGACTTCACAGGGCGGCGGTTGGATGCGGAAAGAGCGGAGGGTCACAATATATGCGCAATCTCATCAGCATCGAGGACGTCTCGCCCGACGGTTGGGACGCGCTGTATTCGTTGTGCCGCGAGATAATCGACCGCCCCGGAGACTACGTTGACGCGTGCAGAGGCAAGGTTCTGGCGGCGCTTTTTTATGAACCGAGTACCCGTACTAACTTTTCGTTTCAGTCCGCGATGCTGCGGCTCGGCGGGAGCGTGTTTGGCTTTGCCGAGCCAAACGCCACGTCTGCCGCAAAGGGAGAGACGCTCGCCGATACCGTGCGCGTCGCCGGTTCCTACGCCGACGCCATCGTGCTGCGGAGCCCGCTCGAGGGAGCGGCGCTCGCGGCGTCGCTGTACAGCGAGCTGCCGCTGATAAACGCCGGCGACGGCGGACACCATCACCCCACGCAGACGTTGACGGACATGACAACGATAGCGCGTCTGCGCGGCGGCATAGGCGGTATGACAATAGGCATCTGCGGCGACCTCCGGTATGGCCGTACCGTACATTCGCTCATTCTCGCGCTGTCAAAATTCAGGGATATTACATATTATCTGATATCGCCCCCGGAGTTGAGAACTCCCGACTATGTGCTCGCGCGTCTGCGCGGGGAGGGGGCGGTTTTTTTTGAGGTCTCCGATCTTCACCGGACGCTGCCGGAGCTCGACGTACTCTACATGACGCGCATACAGCGCGAGCGGTTCGGCGATCCCGCCGAGTACGACAGACTGCGGGGAACTTATGTACTCAGGAGAGACGCGCTGGACGCCGCGCGGCGGGACATGCTCATTATGCACCCGCTGCCGCGCCTTGAGGAGATAGCCCCCGACGTGGACGGCGACCCGAGGGCGGTGTATTTCGAGCAGGCGCGTTACGGCATGTATATAAGGATGGCGCTGCTTCTCACGCTCACGCGTCTCGGACGCGAGCCGGCCGCGCCCGTCCGTACCGCCGCGCAAAACGGCGGCGCCGTCTGCCCGAACCCGAGCTGCGTCACGCGAGCGGAGACATACCTTCCGCAGCTCAGCCGTGAGGACGCCCGGACGCCCGGACGGTTATACTGCGAGTATTGCGACGGAGAGATTAAATGACGCGCAAGCCATGAAAGAGCGCTTCCTTTTGACAAATACGCCGCGCAATTTACCGCAATGCCTGCTCACGCACATCCATTTTTTCTTGACAAAACGAGGGCGCTGAAATATCATACAGTAGTTGTACTGCGCGGCGACCCTGTGCCGCGGCGCGGTATGCGGGCGGCAAAAGGCGCGAACGCGCCTTTCATTGAAAGGATTGGGTAGAAATGGCCAAGGAGACGAAGTATAAGTTGAGCGCCGAGCGCCTTGCGGAGTTCAAGGACGAGTTGAGTTATCTGCAGACGGTGCGCGAAAAAGAGGTCGCGGAACAGATCAAGGAGGCGCGCTCGTTCGGAGACCTCACCGAGAACAGCGAGTACGACGAGGCAAAATCGGAGCAGGGGAAACTCTATTCCAGAATTGCCGAGATAAAAAATCTCATCGACAACGCGGAGATAATTCAGGTCACAGAAGACACCGACGAGGTCGGTCTGGGGAGCAAGGTCACAGCGCTCGACCTCGAGACGGGGACGGAGGAGACCTACCAGATAGTCGGCTCGCAGGAGGCCGATCCGGCGGCCGGCAGAATATCCGACGAGTCGCCGTTCGGAAAGGGACTTATCGGGCGCAAAACAGGGGAGACCGCGGAGATCGACGCACCGGCGGGCATATTGCAGTTCAAGATAATAAAGATTGAGAAATAGGCCGAGGGTATACTATGGACGACACAGCGGGGCGGACGCCGGAGGGCGCGCCCGACGACTTATCCGGGATGTCGGAGATATTGCAGGTGCGGCGCGACAAGCTCGCGCGTCTGCGCGAGGCGGGGTGTGACCCGTACGCCGTGACGCGCTTTGAGCGCACGGCGTATTCGCGCGACGTCCGCGAGCGTTTTGAGGAGATGGAGAACGCCGGCGTGACAGTCGCGGGCAGGATAATGGCAAAACGCGGCATGGGCAAGGCGATTTTCGCGGACTTGCAGGACGACCGCGGCGTCATACAGATATATATCCGGCGCGACGATGTGGGCGGGGAGACGTTCGAGGAATTCAAGAGGTGGGACATCGGCGACATCATAGGCGCGGAGGGCTTCGTTTTTAAGACGAGGATGGGAGAGGTCTCAGTCCATTGCCGCAGCCTGACGCTGCTGTCAAAATCCCTGCGTCCGCTGCCGGAGAAGTACCACGGTCTCACGGACACGGAGACGAAGTACCGCCGGCGCTACCTCGATCTGATCATGGACTCCGGTACGCGCCGCGTGTTTGAGACGCGGAGCGCATTCATACGCCATATCAGGGCGCGGCTTGACGCGCGCGGCTTCATTGAGGTGGAGACGCCCGTGCTCGGCACGACGTCCGGCGGGGCGGCGGCGCGGCCGTTTATCACGCGGCACAACACGCTGGGCATCGATATGTACATGCGCATAGCGCTGGAGCTGCACCTGAAGCGGCTCATCGTCGGCGGAATCGAGCGCGTGTACGAGATAGGCCGCGTGTTCCGCAACGAGGGCATGGACACTAAGCACAACCCGGAATTTACGATGATCGAGCTGTATCAGGCATACGCCGACTACAACGACATGATGGCGCTGTGTGAGGAATTGCTGTCCTCCGCCGCGCTTGGCATCCTCGGTACCTATACCGTACAATGGCAGGGTGAGACGATCGACCTGACTCCCGGCTGGCGGCGCCTCACGATGGCGGACGCCGTTAAGCTCCACACGGGCGTGGATTTCACGTCGTTTGAGAGTACCGAGAACGCCGTCTCTGCGGCGCGCTCGATAGGCGTCGAAATGCCGGACGGCAAGGCGCCGAGCTGGGGGAATCTGCTCTACGAGTGCTTCGACAGGCGTGTGGAGAGCAAGCTGATACAGCCCGTCTTCATTACGGAGCACCCAATAGAGATATCTCCGTTCGCCAAGAAAAAGCCGGGCGACCCGCGCGTCACGGAGCGCTTCGAGGCGTTTATTTGCGGAAACGAGATGGCAAACGCCTTCTCCGAGCTCAACGACCCAATAGACCAGCGCGAGCGCTTTCTGCGTCAGGCCGCTCTGCGCTCCGCGGGCGACGACGAGGCCGAGATGATGGACGAGGACTTTGTGACGGCGCTCGAATACGGTATGCCGCCGACGGGCGGAATGGGCATAGGCATAGACAGGGCCGCAATGCTGCTCACCGGCAGCCAGTCCATACGCGACGTGCTGTTTTTCCCGACGATGAAGCCTGTGGAGGACTGAGGAGCGGTGGGGGCGATAACGAGCCGCAGAAATCCGCTCATAGCGCAAATCAGGGCGCTGGGTTCGGACGGAGCTTACAGGCGGGAGCGACGCGAGTTCGTGTGCGCGGGGGAAAAGCTGCTGCGCGAGGCCGCTGCGGCGGGCGCTGAGGTGACGGTGATAATCTCGTGCTCGGAGCCGGATACGTCACGGTTCCCGGACGCGACAGCCGCGCAGGTCACGCGCGAGGTGCTGCGGACGGCGTCACCGTTCAACAACTCACGCGACGAGCTGTTCGTCTGCCGTATGCCGGACGGGCCGCTCGCGCCGGGACGCCGCGATTTGCGCGTCATACTGGAGAGCATACAGGATCCGGGCAACCTCGGCGCGATAATACGCGCGGCGGACGCCTTTGAAATCGGGGAGATTATCGTCACGGGCGCCTGCGCCGATCTGTACAACCCAAAAACCGTGCGCGCGTCGGCGGGCGCCATATTCAGGCAGCGCGTCGTGGCTATGACGGCGGAGGAGCTTGCGGGGCTGAGGGCCGGCGGGGTGAGGATATATGGCGCCGCCGCCGCCGGTGGGACGGACGTGCGCGAGACGGCGCTCTCCGGCGCTGCCGTGGCGATAGGCAGCGAGGGCGGCGGGCTGTCAGGCGAGCTGCTCGGGCTGTGCGACGGGACGGTGTCCATTCCCATGTCTCCCGCCGCCGAGTCGCTGAACGCGGCCGTCGCCGCCGCAATCATAATGTGGGAGACGTGGATATGGCGTCGTTGAAGTATTGGATATGGCTCAGTTCCGCCGTTGGCGTCGGGCCGGTGACGGCGCGGAAGCTGCTGGACGGCTTTGGGACGCCGGAGCGCGTGTATTACGCCCGCAGATCCGACTATGAACAGCTCATAAGACTACGGGCGCCGGAGCTGCGCGGACTCGAGAACAAGGACCTCGCGCCGAGCGAGAGGGCGCTCGCAACGTGTGAGGAGAAGGGATACCGCGTAATGACTATACAGGACGCGGGCTATCCCGACAGGCTGAGGAACATCTACGATCCGCCGATAATTCTGTATATTCGCGGGCGGCTGCCCGATATAGACGGGGAGGCCGTTGTGGCTATCGTCGGAACGCGCAGATGTACGCGTTACGGACTGCGGGAGGCGGAGCGCATAGGCCGCGAGGTGACGGGCTGCGGGCTTCTGGTGACGACGGGACTGGCGCTCGGGGTGGACTCCGCCGCGGCGAGGGGCGCTCTGGGCGCGGGCGGACGCGTCGTCGGCGTCATAGGCTCCGGGCTTGACGTGGTGTATCCCAGTGAAAACGTGGCGCTTTTCGACGCGGTAGCATCGTCGGGCGCTATCATAAGCGAGTATCCGCCGGGAAGCGCGGCGGTTTCCGGACATTTTCCGGCGCGCAACAGAATAATCAGCGGCCTGTCCGTCGGCGTCGCGGTAATAGAGGCGCCGGAGCGCAGCGGCGCGCTGATAACCGCCGCCGACGCGCTGGAGCAGGGCAGGGAGGTGTTCGCCATGCCCGGAAACGTGGACGCGCCCTCCTGCTCTGGCTCGAACGCGCTGCTGCGCGAGGGGGCGATACCCCTCATATCGGCGGACGACATAGCCGCCGAGTATTCGGCGCGTTTCCCGGATAAGATCACCCTGCCGGACTGGCGTCAAAGCGCGCCGGCACGCATGAAGGGGCGGGCGGATACCGCGCCCTCGCCGCCCGTCCGTCTCGCCGGGGCGGAGGCCGCGGAGACGCGCGGAGGCGAGGAGCCGGCCGCGGAGAGCGCTGAAAACGGCGATTCGGCAAAAAAAGAGGTTGACAACGGTACACAGGTGGAATATATTGACCTGAGCGCGCCGGACGTCTCGCTCACGCCCGACGAGAGGCGTGTCGCGGAGGCGGTGGCGCCGGGCGGGGTGCATATAGACGCCGTTATAGCGGGCTGCTCTCTCGCGGCGTCGGACGCGCTGGCGGCGCTCACCATGTTGGAGATCAAGGGGATCATAACACAGGCGCGCGGGAAATTTTTCTCTCTGGCGGTCAAGGCCGCAAAAGAGTGAGAATGGAGAACGGAAAATCCTATGGCAAATTCAGGCGTTGATCTCGTGATCGTCGAGTCGCCGGCAAAGGCGAAGACGATCGGGAAATATCTCGGGAGCGGGTACAGGGTTACGGCGTCGATGGGGCATCTGCGGGATCTGCCCAAGAGCAAGCTGGGCGTGGACATCGAAAACGGGTTTATTCCCGACTATCAACCCGTCAAGGGCCGCGAGGACACGATAAAGGCGCTTAAAACGGCCGCGCGCGGCTGCAAGCGCGTGTACCTCGCTACCGACCCCGACCGCGAGGGCGAGGCCATATCGTGGCATCTCAAGGAGCTGCTCGGCCTGCCGGACGAGCGCGTCAGCAGGGTGACGTTCAACGAGATAACGAAAAATGTCGTGCGGGACAGCATAGCGCATCCCCGCGACATAGATCAGGACCTCGTGGACGCGCAGCAGGCGCGGCGCATCCTCGACAGGATAGTCGGGTATAAGCTGAGTCCGCTGTTGTGGCGGAAAATACGCAGGGGACTCTCCGCCGGGCGCGTGCAGTCGGTCGCGGCGCGCATGGTGACGGACCGCGAGGACGAGATACGGGCGTTCGTGCCCGAGGAGTATTGGCTCGTGGACGTAGATCTGTCGCTCATCGGGAAGGACGGCAGATTTTGGGCGCGGTTTTACGGCGGCGAAAAGGGCAGGGCGGAGCTCCACGGCGCCGACGAGGTGGATGCCGTCGTCAGCGCGGTCAGCAAGGCGCCCTTCGTCATCGGAGCGGTCAAGAGGGCGGACAAAAAGCGCTCGCCGCCGCCGCCTTTTATAACCTCCACTCTCCAGCAGGAGGCGTCGCGCAAGCTCGGGATGACGCCGAGACGCGCCATGTCCGTCGCGCAGCAGCTCTATGAGGGCGTGGAGATAGCGGGCGAGGGCACCGTAGGACTGATAACGTATATGCGCACCGACTCGCTGCGCCTCTCGGACGAGGCGTTGGGCGACGCTAAACGGTATATCACGGACAACTTCGGCCCGGACTATCACCCCGGGCAGCCGATACGGTACAAGACGAAGAGCGGAGCGCAGGACGCGCACGAGGCCATACGCCCGAGCAGCGTTTTCATAACGCCGGACAGGATACGGCAGAGCGTGTCGAACGACCAGTTCAGGCTGTATAAGCTGATATGGAGCCGCTTTCTCGCGTGTCAGATGAAGCCGGCGATATATGACAGCCTCACGGTGGACGCAATATCGGCGGGTTACGTATTCAGGGCGAACCATTCGGCGCTCAAGTTCGCGGGCTTTATGTCCGTGTATACGGAGGGCCGCGACGACGAGGGCGACGAGGACACGAGGCCGCTGCCGGCGCTCGCGGAGGGCGACGGCGCGCTGCTGGAGGATATCAAGTCGGAGCAGAAGTTCACGCAGCCCCCGCCGAGATACACCGAGGCGTCGCTCATAAAGGCTATGGAGGATACGGGCGTGGGCAGACCGAGCACCTACGCGCCCACGATTTCCACCATAATCGACCGCGAGTATGTCGTCAAGGAGGGTAAGACGCTGCGCCCCACGCCTCTGGGCGAAGTGGTCACGCAGCTCATGAAGGACAGATTTTCCGACGTCGTAGACCTCAAGTTCACGGCGCGTATGGAGGAAATTCTGGACGAGGTGGAGAAGGGCAAGAGCGACTGGAAGCGAGTTCTGGGCGACTTTTACGGGGGCTTTGCCGAGTCGGTGTCCAGCGCGGAGACGGCGCTGGAGGGCGAGAGGATAAAGGTCCCGGACGAGGAGTCCGACGAGGTGTGCGATCTGTGCGGACGCCGTATGGTCGTCAAATCGGGCCGTTTCGGACGTTTTCTCGGGTGCCCCGGCTATCCCGAGTGCAGCTTTACAAAGCCTATCGTCGTCGAGATGCCGGGAAAATGTCCCAGATGCGGCGGCAGGATACTCAAGCGCACATCGAAGAACGGGTACACGTATTACGCCTGCGAGAAGCTCAAGGAATGCGGTTTTATGACGTGGGACGTGCCTGTCGCGGAGAATTGTCAGGAGTGCGGCGATACGCTGTTCAAAAAATCGGGCAGGGGCTCAAAAAAGCCGTACTGCGTAAACGAGAAGTGCAAAAATTTTCTGCCGGAGGATCAGCGCGGGTACAGGAAGAAGACTGACTCGGACAGCGCGCGGACGGAGAGCACGGAGGCGGACGCCGCGGACGGCGCCGGCGCCGGCGCCGGAGCGAAGAAGCCCGCCGCGAAGAAGATAGGAGCGAAAAAGGCGGGAACGGCGGCGAAAAAAACGGAGGCGCCGGCAAAAAGCGGCGCGGCGGGTAGGCGTACCACGAAAAAGGCGGGCGCCGCCGCGAAAAATACGCCGGTGAAGGAATGAACGCCCGCGTCGCCGTGGTGGGCGCCGGTCTGGCGGGCTGCGAGGCGGCGTGGCAGATAGCGCGGCGCGGGCTGAGCGTCGAGCTCGTCGAGATGAAGCCGGGGAAGCGCTCACCCGCGCACGTTTCGGATGATTTTGCCGAATTGGTGTGCTCCAACTCGTTTCGCGGCGCGGAGCTGACGAGCGCCGTCGGACTGCTGAAAGCGGAGATGCGCGCTCTGGGGGGCCTCATCATATCGTGCGCGGACGATACGGCGCTTCCGGCGGGCGGCGCGCTGGCGGTGGACAGGGAGCGCTTCGCGGCGCTTGTGACGGAGCGGATACGGTCGCATCCGCTGATAGAGACGAGCAGCCGCGAGGCTGCGGATATACCAGAGGGCAATGTGATTTTCGCCACGGGGCCGCTCACGTCCGACGCGCTCGCGGCGAGACTGCGCGGACTTTTTCCGGGTTCGGAGTTTTTGAGCTTTTATGACGCCGCCGCGCCGATCGTCACGCACGAGAGCGTGGATATGGCGCGCGCGTATCTCGCCTCGCGCTACGGGAAGGGCGACGCCGACTATATAAACTGTCCGATGGACGAGAGCGAGTACGGGGCGTTTTGGGACGAGCTCGCGCGGGCGGAGCAGGCCGAGACGCACGGCTTTGACGACGGCGGCGTGTTCGAGGGGTGTATGCCCATAGAGGTCATGGCGCGGCGGGGGAGAGACACCATGCGGTACGGGCCGATGAAGCCCGTGGGACTGCGGGACCCGAGGACCGGCGCGACGCCGTACGCCGTCGTTCAGCTCAGGCGCGATAACGCCGAGGGCACGCTTTACAACATAGTCGGGTTCCAGACGCATCTCAAATTCGCCGAGCAAAAGCGCGTATTTTCGATGATTCCCGCGCTGCACGAGGCGGAGTTCGCCCGGTACGGCGTCATGCACAGGAACACGTATATAAACAGCCCCGCGCTGCTGGATCGCCGCTACAGGCTGAGAAGCGACCCGCGCATCGGGTTTGCGGGACAGATAACGGGCGTGGAGGGGTATGTCGAGTCGGCGGCGTCCGGTATGCTGGCCGGCATCGAGACGGCGAGGGCGCTTTTGGGACAGCCGCCTGCCGATTTCCCGCGTGAGACGGCGATAGGCGCGCTCGCGCTCTACGTCTCGGGTGGTTCGGTCGGAGAGTTCCAGCCGATGAACGTCAATTTTGGTATAATAGAGCCGCTTGACCATAAGGTGAAAGGCAAGAGGAACAAGAATCTGGAGATTTCAAGTAGATCGCTCGAGATAATTGGGGCAATGCGGGTATGAGAAAGGAACATGGTATGAAAATAATCGTCGACGCGATGGGCGGAGACGGCGCGCCCGAGGCGATAGTAAAGGGCGCGGCGGACGCGGCGGCGGAATACGGCGCCGAAATTGTGCTGACAGGGAGCGGGGAGGAGATACTGCGGTGTCTTGAGCGGCTCGGCTACTCCGATTTGCCGCGCGGGATAGAGATAGCCAACGCGACGGAGGTCGTGCTGATGGACGACGACCCGTCCGTCGTCGTGCGGGGCAAGAAGGACTCGTCGATGGCCGTGGGACTGCGTATGCTGGCCGACGGCCAGGGGGACGCTTTCGTCTCCGCGGGCAGCACGGGCGCACTTCTGTCGGGCGCGACGCTGATCGTCAAGAGAGTGCGCGGCATACGCCGGGCGGCGCTGGCGCCGTTTGTGCCGGACGCGTCGGGCGGCTTCGTGCTCATAGACGGCGGCGCGAACGTCGAGTGTACGCGCGAATATATGCTGCAATTCGCGTTTATGGGCTCGTATTACGCCGAGAACGTCAAGGGGATAAAAAATCCCCGCGTCGCCCTGCTCAACAACGGCTCGGAGGAGACAAAGGGCACGGAGCTCCTAAAAGGCGCCTTCAAGGCGCTGAGAAGCGCCGGCGACAGCGGCGCCATCACATTTGTCGGCAACGTCGAGGCGAAGGACGTATTTTTCGGCGCGTGCGACGTGCTCGTGTGCGACGGCTTTTCCGGAAACATCCTTCTCAAATCAATTGAGGGCATGGCGAGATTCCTGTTGCGCGAGCTCAAGGAGGTCTATACGGGCGGAACCGTGCTCAAGCTCTCGGGACAGCTCGTCAGGAAGCGGCTCATGGAATTGAAGGCGCGGTTCGACCCGGACAACATCGGCGGAACGGCGCTGCTCGGGATATCCAAGCCCGTGATCAAGGCGCATGGCTCGTCCGGGGACGTCGCGATCCGCAACGCCATAAATCAGGCGCGCATCACCATACAGGCCGATATCGCCGGTAAGCTGAGCAAAAATATACAGTTCATGGGAATCGGAGGGGACGCGGAGCCTTGAACGTATTGATCACGTCGGGCGGCACGTCAGAGCGCATCGATTCAATCCGCAGGATAACGAATAGCGGCACGGGGCGGCTCGGAAGGCTGATAGCCGAGCGCTTCGCCGACGGCGGCGCCGGGCGGATATTCTATATACGCTCGGAGACGGCGGACGCCCCGGAGCGCGGGCCCGTGAACGACGTCACGGTGGAGAGCGTCGCGGATCTCGAGCGCGCCGTCCGCCGCGTCTGCGCGGACGTGCGCGTCGACGCGGTGATCCACGCGATGGCGGTCAGCGACTACCGCGTTAAGTCCGTCACATCGTCGGGGCGGGAGCTCAGGCGCGACGCGAAGATAAGCTCCGGCGAGCGCGAGCTGACGGTCGCGCTCGTGCCCGCGCCCAAGATAATATCTCTGTTCCGGACGCTCGCGCCCTCCGCGACGCTCGTCGGCTTCAAGCTGCTCGACGGCGCGACGCAGGAGGAGCTGCGCGGCGCTGCGCGGGAGCTAATGAGGGCGAACGGCTGTGAGCTCGTGCTGGCCAATGACGCGCGTGAGATAACCGGGGAGCGCCACGTCGGGCTGCTGCTGTCGGACGACGGAGGCGCGGAGCGCTTTGAGAGCAAGAAAGAGATAGCGGAGGGGATATACCGTGCGGTTATTGCTAGGCGTAACGGGCAGCATCGCGGCGTATAAGGCGGCGGAGCTGGCGAGCCGGTTCACAAAGGACGGCCACGAGGTCGACGTTATCATGACGGCGTCGGCGACAAAGCTTGTGACGCCCGTCACCTTTCAGACGCTTACGGGGCGCAAGGTCTACACGGAGCTGTTCGGCGAGCTGGACGTCGCGGACGTCCGCCACATCTCGCTGGCGCGCGGCGCCGATATTGCGCTGGTGGCGCCCGCCACGGCGAACGTAATAGGGAAGCTGGCGGGCGGCATAGCCGACGACATGCTGACCACCGTCCTGACGGCTTTCTTCCCTAAGCCCGTGTACATAGCGCCCGCCATGAACACGGCGATGTATGAAAATCCCGTTGTGAGAGAGAATATCATCAAGCTGACGCGCGTGGGCTACAGCTTTATAGAGCCGGTCGAGGGACGGCTCGCCTGCGGCGACGTCGGCAAGGGAGCGTTGGCCGGGCTCGACGACATTGTGGAGGCGGTATATGGACGTTTCTGAGATACCCGGCTTCCGCGTAGGTCAAGCGCGCAGCAGGGAGGCGGCGACGGGCTGCACCGTCGTCATAAGCGAGCGCGGCGCCGTGTGCGGCGTAGACGTGAGCGGAGGCTCTCCCGGCACGCGGGACACCGCCGCGCTCGACCCCGTTATGAACCGCAAGCTCACTCACGCCGTACTGCTGACAGGCGGCAGCTCGTTCGGCCTTGACGCGGCGGGCGGCGTCATGCGTTTTCTGGAGGAACGGGGGATAGGGCGCGATGTGGGAGTTACCGTGGTGCCGAACGTCGCGGCCGCGGTGCTTTTCGATTTGAAGGTGGGCGGATGGGACGCGAGACCCGACGCCGCGATGGGGTACGCCGCCTGCGGGAACGCGTTCTCCGGCGCGCCGTTCGCGCGCGGACAACACGGCGCGGGAACCGGCTGCGCCGTGGGAAAGTGCATGGGGATGGCGCGTTCCTCCCGCGGCGGCGTCGGCTCGTCGGTGCTCCGGCACGGCGGCCTGACGGTTGGAGCGGTGGCGGCCGTGAACTGCGTCGGCGACGTAGTAAGGGACGGCGGGATCATCGCCGGTCTGCGCGGAGAGGACGGCGGGTTCGCGGACAGCGAGAGCGCAATTTTGGAGGCTTATTTGAACGAGACGGATTTTTTCTCCGAAAATACGGTGCTGGCTTGTGTGATGACAAACGCGCGGCTCGACAAGGCGCAGGCGACGCGGCTGGCCCGGTGCGGTCAGAACGGAATAGCGCGCTGCATACGTCCCGCGCACTCCGTATATGACGGCGATACGGTGTTTGCAATGTGCTCGGGGGAGCTCAGAGCGACGCTCGACTCCGTATGTATTCTGGCCGCCCGCGCCGTAGAGAGCGCGATATATGACGCGGTAACGGAGGCGACGGCGTGATGATAAAGACGGGGCGGACGCGTTTTTTCGTAGGAGTATGCGGTTTTCTGCTTATTGCGGCCCTTGTGCTCGCGCTCGGCGGCTGCGGCGGGACGCCCGGGGAGAGCGGGCCCGGCGCGTCGCCGCCGGCGGGGGACGGGGCAGTCGCGCCGGAGCAAACTCCGACACCGACGCCGACTCCGACGACAGTCCCGTCATTGACGCCGACGCCGGAGCCGGCTCAGGAGTCCGCGCCGCTCGTGGAGTACGACGGCGTTGTGGAGCATCTGTTCTTCCACACCGCCATAGCGTACCCCGAGCTCGCTTTTGACGGCGACAGTCAGGAGGCGGGCTTTGACGAGTGGATGGTCACGGTCGATGAGTACGTAAAAATACTCCAAAATTTGTACGAAAAGGACTACATCCTCGTAAACATGAACGACGTCTGGTCGGAGTACACCGACGAGAGCGGCGCGCAGAGGATGAAACGCAACACGCTCATGCTGCCGGAGGGCAAAAAGCCCCTGATTTTGTCGTATGACGACATATCCTACTACGAGTATATGCTGCCGCACGGCTTCCCGTATAAGCTGATCATCGGCTACGACGGCGAAATTTACAGCTACGGACTCGACCCCGAGGGGAACGAGGTGTTTTCACAGGAGCTCGACGCCGTGCCAATTTTGGACAAGTTCGTGGAGGAACACCCGGATTTCTCGCTCGGGGGCGTCAAGGGCTGCATAGCGCTCACGGGCTACAACGGTATACTCGGATATCGCACACAGACCGACAAGGACGACGCGTCGCCGGAGTTTGAGGCAAGACGCCAACAGGAGATCGTATTCGCGAAGCCCGTAGTCGAAAAGTTGAAGGAGACCGGCTGGTATTTCGCATCTCATACGTGGGGACACGTGCGGTTGGACAGCATGTCGCCAAACGGCGTCAAGGCGGACGCGCAGCGGTGGCTCGACGAGGTCGGCGCGCTCATCGGCCCGACGAAGCTGCTCATATATCCGCACGGCTCGCGTCTTGACGGCGACGACGTGACAAAAACCGGCGAGTCGTTCCGCTACTACCACGGCCTGGGGTTTCGCGTTTTCGCGTCCGTCGGCATCGAATCCTTCTCAAAGATAAAGACCGACATCAGCGCCGTGATCTGCGACAGGATGCACGCGGACGGCGCCACGCTGCGCCGCTCGCGTGAGCGCTATCTCAAATTCTATGACGCCGCCGACGTATTCGACAGCAGCCGCCCCGATCTGGGAAAGGACTGGTAAGGCCGGGCGACACAGCCGGGAAATTTTATTTGCTTTTCTTTGCGGGGGCGCGTATAATAGACATCGGTACGATACGGCAAAGCCAATTTTACTTAGGAGGTCAACAGTTATATGCAGACGATCACGAAGGACACGGTAATAGCGGACATCTTGGATTTCGCGCCGCAGTCGGCGCCTCTGTTTATGTCTATCGGTATGCACTGCTTGGGGTGCGCGATGGCGAACGGGGAGACGCTCGGCGATGCGTGTGAGGCGCACGGAGTGGACGCGGAGGAATTTCTGGCGACGCTCACGATGAGCCTCAAACAGTAAACGGCGGTGTCAAAGCGGCGGATTATCGGCAGGGGCGTCACAAAACGCGCCCCTGCCGATAGCGCGTTTTGCCGCGCCCGCCATTGACTTAATATGAAACGGCCGGCGCTGTCCGGAAGATTGGCCGCCGTCGCCGGCTTTGTCACACGCGGCGCCGGGGTGATAGACGTGGGCACGGATCACGGGCGCGTCCCGGTGTATCTGGCCGTAAGCGGGTATCCGGGCAGGATATACGCGTCCGACGTCAACCCGCGTCCGCTTGAACGCGCGCGCGCTCTCGCGCGCGCGCACGGCGTGGAGGGCGGAATAACCTTTCTGCTCGGAGACGGCTTGAGCGGCGTGGGCGCCGGGGACGTGGACACGGTGATAATATCCGGTATGGGCGGGGAGACGATGGCGCGCATACTGGCCGGCGCGCGCCGGCTTGGCGGCGTCTCTCTCATCCTGCAGCCGCAGACGAAGCTGGCGGAGCTGTGCGGCTGGCTTGACGGGAACGGCTACCGCGTCGCGGACGCGGCGCTCGCGGCGGACGCCGGGCGCGCGTACCCCGTGCTGCTCGCGCGGCCCGGACGGGGCGGCGGCGCGCGCAGAGATATGTTCGCGCTCTGCGCGTCGAAGCGCGAGGCCGCGCTGCCGGAGTACGTTAAATCGCTCGTCGCGGCGGCAGAGAGGGCGGCGCGTGGACGGGCAAGGTCGAGCGCCGCGCCGGAGCCGGAGACGGAGAGGGAGTTGTGTTTTTTGAAAGGAATACTGGAGCTGTATCACGGAAAGGGGCGCCGGAGTCAATGAGGACGGATAATTCCGCGGCGACGGTTCGCGAGGCGCTCCGCGTGCTCGAGCGGTTGGCGCCGCCGGAGATGAAGATGGACTTTGACAACGTCGGACTGCTCGCCGGCTTCCCGGACGCGCGCGTTTCGCGCATACTCGTGAGTCTGGATATAACGGACGACGTGATAGACGAGGCGGCGTCCCTCGGGGCGGAGCTAATAGTCTCGCACCACCCGCTGTTTTTCTCGCTCAACAGGGTCACGGCGGAGCCGGGGCATGGGGGGCGCGTCGTTAAGCTGATAGCGGGCGGCATGTCGGCTATCTGTATGCACACAAATCTTGACGCGGCGCGCGGGGGAGTGAACGACGCGCTGGCGGCGGCGGTGGGACTGACGGAGGTTCAACCGCTGACAGAGCACGGGAGGACATCCGGCGGCGAGCCGTTCTCGTACGGACGGCACGGACGTCTGCGTCAGCCGGTAGATATGCCCCGGTATCTTGAGCTTGTGAAGGAGAGACTGGGCGCGTCAGGTCTGCGTTACCACGACGCCGGGCGTCCGGTAGACGCGGTAGCCGTAGTGGGAGGCGCCGGCGGTGGGGAGCTGCGGGCCGCCGCCGCGTGCGGCTGCGACACGTTTATAACCGCGGATATAAAGTACGACGTATTTCTGGAGGCCCGCGAGCTGGGTATAAATCTCATCGACGGGGATCACTTCTGCACGGAGAACACGGTTACGCCCATTCTCGCCGGAGCGCTCAGGGACGCCTTTCCGGGCGTCGTGACGTCGGTATCGCAGCGCCACGGACAGACGGCGCGATTTATCTGAAATTATGGATTTGGAGACTGTATGAAACGCGTTGAGACGTACGGCAACGACAGTATAAGCGCATTAAAGGGCGCGGAGCGGGTGAGAAAGCGTCCGGGAGTTATCTTCGGTTCCGACGGACTTGAGGGTTGCGAGCACGCCGTATTCGAGATACTCAGCAACGCCATCGACGAGGCGCGCGAGGGGCATGGGAAGCTCATTATCGTCACGCGCTTCGCCGACTGCTCCATCGAAATAGAGGACTTTGGACGCGGCTGTCCCGTGGACTGGAACCCCAATGAAAACAGGTACAACTGGGAGCTTGTCTTTTGTGAGATGTACGCGGGCGGCAAATACCGCAACGATACGGGGGAGAACTACGAGTTCTCGCTGGGACTCAACGGACTCGGCTCGTGCGCCACGCAGTATTCCTCGGAATATATGGACGTGCAGGTCTGCCGGGACGGCAAAAAGTACGTTCTGCACTTTGAAAAGGGAGAGAATATAGGCGGACTTAAAGCCGAGGAATACAAGGAGCGCCGGACAGGCTCCATAATCAGGTGGAAGCCCGACATCGAGGTGTTTACGGATATATCCATACCCGCAGAATATTTTACCGATACGCTGAAACGGCAGGCCGTTGTGAACGCCGGCGTCACGTTCAGGTTCAAAAACCAGACGGACGACGGCTTTGAGACGGTCGATTTTCTGTACGAGGAGGGTATTACGGGCTACATCCGCGAGCTTGCGGGGGAGGACGCGCTGACACAGCCCGTATACATCGAGGGCGAGAGGCGGGGCAGTGACCGCGCCGACAAGCCGGAGTACAAGGTGAGGCTCTCCGCCGCGTTTTGTTTCTCGAACAGGGTAAACGTCGTCGAATACTACCACAACTCGTCGTGGCTGGAGCACGGGGGCGCACCCGAGAAGGCCGTAAGGAGCGCTTTTGTCTCCGAGATCGACGCGTATCTGCGCAAATCGGGCAAATACCAGAAAAACGAGAGCAAGATCAACTATACCGACGTCCAGGACTGTCTGGTGCTCGTGACTAACTGCTTTTCGACCCAGACATCCTACGAGAATCAGACGAAAAAGGCCATCACAAACAAGTTCATACAGGAGGCGATGACGGAATTTCTGCGCAGCCAGCTCGAGGTGTACTTCATAGAGCGCAAGGCGGAGGCGGACAGGATAGCCGAGCAGACGCTTATAAACAAACGCAGCCGCGAGACCGCGGAGAAGGCGCGGCTGAATATACGCAAAAAGCTGTCCGGCGGAACCGACCTGACGAGCCGCGTGCAGAAGTTTGTGGACTGCCGCACGCGCGACGTGACGAAGCGGGAGCTGTACATCGTCGAGGGAGACAGCGCGCTGGGCGCGTGCAAGCTCAGCCGGGACGCCGAGTTTCAGGGCATAATCCCCGTGCGCGGCAAGATACTCAACTGCCTGAAGGCGGACTATGATAAGATATTCAAAAACGAGATAATAACTGACCTGATAAAGGTGCTCGGCTGCGGCGTCGAAATACGGGGAAAGCACGCAAAGGACATGAGCGCCTTTGACATCTCCGCTCTGCGCTGGTGCCGCGTCATAATATGCACTGACGCCGACGTGGACGGTTTCCACATACGCGCGATGATCCTCACGATGCTGTACAGACTTGTGCCGTCGCTCATTGAGCACGGCTTAGTATGTATAGCGGAATCGCCGCTCTTTGAGATAAGCTGCGGCGGCAAGACGTATTTCGCGTACTCCGAGCGCGATAAGGCGGAGATCGTCGCCGGCTTTCAGGGGGCGAAGCATACGATAAGCCGCTCGAAGGGTCTCGGCGAAAACGACCCCGACATGATGTGGCTGACGACTATGAATCCAAAGACGCGCCGGCTCATAAAGGTCATACCGGAGGACGCCCGGCGCACGTCGGACGTCTTTGACCTCCTGCTCGGGGACAACCTCGCCGGGCGCAAGGAGCATATAAGCGACAACGGGTACAAATATCTCGACATGGCGGATATATCCTGAAAAATTATGCGCGGCATATTTGCCCGCCGCTATTAAAAAAGTTATTAATTCGCACGATATGTCGTGCCGAATTAATAGCGCGCATATGTTTCGGTTGCCGCCATAGGCGGCGAAAAACATGCGCATATGAGCGAGAAAAGTCCCGAGCGGCTTTGCCGTAAGGATAAGACTTTTCGAGCGGATTAATATTCGGGCGCGCTCAATTGATTTTCCTGACAAAATGTGATATTCTATAATCAAATCCAAAATTTTGTTAAGGGGTGTATCACTATGGGTAATCCCGTCCTCTCCGCTATATCCGACCGCCGCAGTATACGCGCGTACGAGCAGACACAGTTGACGAAAGAACAGCTCGACACGCTCCTGAAAGCGGCTCAGGAGTCGCCGAGCGCGAGAAACGCGCAGCCGTGGCGTTTCTCGGTGGTTCAAAATCCCGATATCCTCGCCGAAATCAACGGGGAGGCAAAGAAAAATCTAGGCGCGGACTTGATGGATATATTTTACGGCGCGCCTACCGCCATCTTTCTGAGCGGCGATCCCGAATGGATATGGAGCGCGGTAGACTGCGGCATCGCCGTCCAGACGATAGCGCTTGCGGCCCACTCTATCGGACTTGGGAGCGTGATACTCGGTCTGCCGGACGCCGCCTTCAGGGGAGACAAGGCGGAGTATTTCAGCAAGCTACTCAAATTCCCGGACAAGTTCAAATTCATAATAGCCATCGCCGTAGGCGTCCCGACGGCGACGAAGGAAGCACACCCGCTGGAGCCCGACCGCGTAATCCACGTCGGTTGACGCTATGGACGGAGAATACGCGCACATACTGGCGCCGATAAGCATCGGGCGCTTCACCGCCAAGAACCGCGTGGAGGTCTCGCCGGCGGAGCCGTTTTTATGCACCAAGGACGGTCAGGTCACGCCTGAATTTATCGCGTTTACCGAGTCGTTCGCGCGCGGCGGCGCGGGCATCGTGACGGTCGGCGACAGCCCGATAAATCAGGCGTACGCGGACGAAAACCACTTCGTAGTCAATCTGTCCGACCCGTTTATCGTGCACGGGCTCACGCGGCTTACGGACGCCATTCACAGGCACGGCGCTCTGGCGTCGATCGAGCTCAATCTGAGGTCGCACGTGTTCCCGGCCGACATGTCGCGCGGGGATATACGCCGGATCATACAGGATTTTACGGACTGCGCCGCGCGCTGCAAGAGGGGCGGCTTCGACATGGTGATGCTGCACGGCGGACACGGCCATACGGTGGCCCAGTTCTACTCTCCGCTGATGAACAAGCGCTCCGACGAGTACGGCGCCGGCACGTTTGAAAACCGCTGCCGTTTCGCCAACGAGCTCCTCGACAGTGTCCGCGGCGCGACAGGCGGCGATATGGCCATAGACTGGCGCATGAGCGGCGACGAGCTGACGCCGGGCGGCGTGGGCATAGACGACGCCGTGGAGTTCGCGCTTGCGATTCAGGATAAGCTCGACCTCATACATATCTCGGCCGGCAACATGTACGAGCCGGCCTCCATGAGCTACACGATACAGCCGGCGTATATGCCGATGGCGACGAACGTCCGTTTCGCGGAGCGGTTCAAGCGTGAGCTGAGGATTCCCGTAACAACCGTCGGATCGTTCAACCTCGAGCTCGCCGAGGCCGCCGTAAGGGACGGCAAAGCCGACGTCGTCGCCATGATACGCCAATTCATCGCCGACCCGGACTGTGTGAACAAGGCGGCGCGCGGCGACGGCGACGGGATACGTCCCTGCATCCGCTGCTGTATCTGCACGGGAGACGACCCCCACGGGTGTCCCAAGCCGCTTCGATGTTCCGTGAATCCGGCGGCGGGGCGCAATCCCGATTACGACGTAATACGCCGCGCGGACGGGCCCAAAAGGGTGGTTATCGCCGGCGGCGGCGCGGCGGGTCTGGAGGCGGCCAGACGCGCGTCGGAGCGCGGGCACAGCGTCGTGCTTTTCGAGAGAGGGCCGCAGCTCGGCGGGTCGCTCATCGCCGCGGGGGCGAACAGCCTGAAGGACGACGTGCGCCGCTACGTGCGGTGGTCTGTCCGTTCGGCGCAGTCCGCGCCGAACGTCGAGGTGCGCCTGAACACGGAGGCGACGCGCTCCGCGGTGGAGGCCGAGCGCCCCGACGCCGTCATAATCGCCACGGGCAGCGAGCAGTTCGCGCCGGAGATACCGGGCATACACGGGGACAACGTCTGCTTTGCGGCGGAGCTTGACCTCGGCGTCAGGACGGCCGGCCGGCGCGTCGTCATAGTCGGCGCGGGACTGACGGGCACGGAGACGGCGGCCGCGCTACGCCGCGACGGCCATGAGGTGACGCTCATCGACCTCCTTGACATACCGGAAATCGACGCGCGCGGCGGCGCGTCGCTGTCGGTCGTCGCGGCGCTGCGACACATCGCGGCGCAGGCGGGCGTCAAGGTGAGAACCGGTCTGATGGCGCTCGCGGTCACCGGCGAGGGCGTCGTCGTACAGGATCGCGGCGGCGGACAGGAGACGCTCGCGTGCGATACCGTAGCGCTCTCGGTTGGCGTGCGTCCCGTCTCCGGACTCGTGGACGAGCTGCGCGGGATGGACGTGCCCGTGCTCACGGCCGGAGACTGCGCCGGACGCCCGGGAAATATTTCCACAGCCGTTTTGGGCGGCTTCTACGCGGCAATACACCTATAACTTTATATTAAGGAGAATCGAGACAATGGGGTCCGATTATATAAACTGCTTCGCTCCGATTACGATTAAGGGCGTGGAGTTCAAAAACCGCATAGTCGTCACGCCGAACATCGCGGGCTGGGGCTCGCGGGAGGGAGTGCTGACACAGGAGCAGTCGGCGTATTTCGAGCGCTTTGCCAGAGGCGGGGCGGCGCTAGTGACGCTGGGCAACTGTTCCGTAAACATGGACGAGTCGAGCGACGAGATACACCAGCTCGACCTCAGCCGCGACAAGGTGATCTTCGGTCTCAACGTCCTGCGTGAGCGGTGCGCGCGGTACAACTCGCATCTCTCCGCGCAGATTAACTACGCGGGGCGCAACGGCTGGTATCCCGGTTCCGTACATTACGCGCCGTCGGCATTGCCCACGTTCAGCGAGATGGAGAACGCGGAGCGTGAGGGGCGGTATCCCAAGCGCGTATACGAGATGGATTACGACAAGCTGCACGAGCTTATAGAGGGCTACGCGAACGCCGCTCTGCGCCTGAAGAGAGCGGGCTTCAAGGTGCTCATGCTCCACTGCGCGCACAATAATCTGATCGGGCAGTTTTTCAGCCCGATTTCAAATTTCAGGAGCGATCAGTACGGCGGGAGTCTGGAAAACCGCGCGCGTTTCGGCATAGAGGTGCTGCGCGCGATCCGCCAAAAGGTGGGCGACGGCATGGTCATAGACGCGCGCATGAGCGGCGAGGACGTCATGCCGGGCGGCCTGCAGGCGTCGGAGGCCGTCGTTATTGCGCAGATGCTGGAGCCGTACGTCGATATATTTACTATCTCGTGCGCCTTCCACATGGCGCCGTCGTACGTGCAGGAAAAAATGTCCCTCGCCATGTACACGCCGCAGCTGCCCCTGTTGGAGTACACCAAGCAGTTCAGGGCGGCGCTGAAGCACTCGAAACTGACGTTTACGACGAGTGTCGTAAATCTCGACAACGCCGAGTTTGTGCTGGAAAACGACATGGCCGACTTCGTAGGCATGTTCCGTCCGTTTCTGGCGGATCCGGACATTGTAAGCAAATACTCGCGCGACAGGCCCGGCGATGTGAATCCCTGTATCCGCTGCGAGTGGCACGGCCGGTTCTTTACGCATCTGCCGATGGGCTGCGCCGTCAATCCGTATTGCGGGCGGGAGCTCGAATACCCCGAGGGGCGCGTCCCGAAAACGGACTGTCCCAAAAAGGTAATGGTCGTCGGCGGAGGCCCCGCCGGAATGCAGGCGGCGTGGACAGCCGCGCAGCGCGGGCACGACGTCGTGTTGTACGAGAAGAACGGCGAGCTCGGGGGCAATCTGCTCAAGGCGTCCTGTCTCCCCTTCAAGCGGGAGATCGAGAAATTTACCGGTTACATAGTGCCGCGCGTGACAGACAGCGGTGCGCGCATAGTGCTGGGCGCCGAGGCGGACGAGACGACGGTTGACGCCGAGAGGCCGGACGTCCTCATTCTGGCGTTCGGGTGCGAGGATATACGCCCCGACATTCCGGGCGCGGATTTGGGACACGTGCATTTCGCGCACGAGGCGGATTCAGGCGCCGCTGTGCCGGGAAAAAACGTGGTGATAATAGGCGCCGGACACGTCGGAACCGAATCGGCCGTACAGCTCGCGCGCGACGGGCATAACGTCGTCGTTTTGGAGGCCGACCCAGTCGGCGTCTGTATGGCGAAAAAGGGCAGCCTGGCAGCCCCGCTCGGCGCGATGAGCCGCGAGGCCGGCGTCGATTTTCGCTACGAGTGCGCCGCCGAGGAGATACGCCCGGAGAGCGTCGTATACCGCGACAGGGCGAGCGGACGCGTATCGGAGCTGCCCTGTGACACCGTGCTGCTCGCCGTCGGACTCCGCCCGAGGCGAGAGCTCGTGGGGCGTCTGCGGCACGCCATTGCGGAGTGCGACGTCTATCTCGTGGGAGACCTCACGGAGACCGGCACTATCGGCCACGCGGTAAACTCCGGCTTCGACATAGCCGCGCATATATAGAGCGCTTGCGTCTGCCGCGGCTGCGCCGCGACAGACGGGCTGGTGGATGAAGCCTTTGCGCCGGGCGGCGCGCGGGGAGCGTTTTCCGGAGTATGATCATATTCGGAAGGAGGGCAAACGACAGAAAATGACGAATATCACGCTTCTTCAAATAGAGATGTTCATCAAGGTAGCCGAGCATCTGAATTTTTCGGCCGCCGCAAGGGCCATGTACATCACGCAGCCGGCGCTCTCCAAATCGATCAGCCGTCTCGAGGAGAATCTGGGGGTGAAGCTGTTCCACAGGAGCAGCCACGGCGTCCGGCTGACCGGCGTCGGGGAGCTGTTGTACGCCGAGCTCTGCCCGTCGGTACGCAAGATCAACACTGTCATCGGCGACGTCCAGAACATCAACGGCTCGCGCCGAAAGGAGCTCATAATCGGATGCCATAACGCGTTTTATGAAAATGGGATATTCACAAAATTCAAGGACACCATCAGCGAATATGAGGCGCGCAACAGCGACGTCACGATACTTATCAAGCTCGCGGAATATCCGCAGCTCAATGAGATGCTGCTCTCCGGCGAAGTGGACGTTATTATTTCCACATCCCATTCCGTCACCTCCGCGTCCACAGTCTCAAAGAAGCTCGACGGAAACGCGGAGTATTTTCTTGTGATGTCCGCGATGCATCCGCTCGCGTCAATGGAGACGCTCGACTTCAAGCAGCTTGAGAACGAGGCGTTCTATTTTATCTCCATAGATAAAAACAAGTACGCGTCCAGCGAGCTCGCGCAGTTCAAGCATCTCGACTTTACGCCCAAAAACGTATTTTATCTGCCGAATTTTCAATCGGTTATCATGGTGGTCACAATGGGCAAGGGCATGACGCTCTCCGGTTACTTCGACACGGAACAGAGAAACTCGAAGCTGAAATTTTACCCGCTGCCCGAGATGCCGGAGCCGCTGCACATCATCATAGCGTGGCGGACCGACGACATCAAGCCTTACGCGAAGGCGCTGATCGACATGATGTGAGCGTCGCTCGCTTGTCCTGTCGCGCCCCCGTCCAAAGCCGAAACGAAGCCCAACGAAGCGGTTGCGATTCGGTTTTGGACGTGGAGGGCGTTTTTGCGTCCAATTCCCCTCCTGTGGAGGGGTGCACCGCAGGGGCGGGGTGGTCCCTACACCGTCTGCGCATGCCCCGGCGTCTACGCCGTAACCCTTTGTCCAACCCCCTCGGAGAGCGGAGGGGATATTCAAAGGGGAACTGGTTTCCCTCTGGAACTTCCTGCAAATCTTACTTCCGTTTTGTCCTCTTCACTCTGTGTTTTTCTTTTGCAATTCACCACTTGACAACATGTAGACCCGTGTGTTATCATGCCCATTGAGAAACCCCCTCCCTGCCTTTGGCGATGTTTTGCAAGGGGTTAAATCCCAATACGGATATAAAACATCAGAGAGGTGAACACCGTGAAGCCATCGCTGTCTATCAAAACGCTGTATCGCGCGCCTGTGAAGACGATTCTGACGTTCATTCTACTTGGAACCGTGACGTTTGCTCTTTTCTCGCAAACGGCGGAGTACGTCGTTATCGTGCGCGAAACAAATGGGGCGGCGAAGCAGTACACCGGTGTCGGCGCGGCGGAGATAACGCCGCCGCCTGACAGAATGACCGGAAGCCCGCTGTATAAAAGAATACAAAACGGGCAATTTATAGAACCCGCGCGATGCGAACCGCTAACACTCGGACGAACAAAAGCCATTGCTGAATTGCCATATATAACGTCGGCTGATGTGCGGTATATGACCGCAGGAGTTTCTGATACATATTACCGTCCGGACGACGGCGAGATTTTTTACAATTATACGGCACGATGCGTTATTGAGGGAACTCTTGGGGGGATTGAGTATGGCGACCCGCAGATGGCGGATCGTAGCATTAAATTTTATAGCAACCTCTATCTCGAAGACTGCGAGGTAGTCGCCGGAAATCCTCCGCCGATATCTGACGGGGAAATAATCACGATTCGCGTCGACCCGCTGACATACGTCGAAGATGAGGTGGGGGCGGGGGGCGTGTTAGAGCGGTGTGCGTATATCCATAACATCGCTTACACATACGGCGGGGAATACATAGAAAATCTGCGAATCGGCGCGAGGTACGCGTTCGTGGTACGATTTGAACCGTTAAACATAGTTCAATATGGAGAGGTGCGGGAACAGCGTGAATATTATTTGAGCGATCATTTGGCCGAGCTATGGTGCGGCGCGGTATGGTCACTTGATGGCGCACCTGACGACTATTTGGACGCCGAGGAGTTTGCGCCGTTGCGTGAACTTGTCGAGATAACAAACGCCGACGCGCATACGTTTGACATGGTGTACACAGAGGACATGAGTGCTATCATGAGATTTGCCGACGGCAGGACGGCGCTCGCGGAAGGGCGGCTGCTAACTCCGGACGACACCAAGACAGGTTCGCGCGTCTGCGCTGTCAGCCGGGAGTTTGCGGAGGAAAACGGACTTGGTGTGGGGGATACACTTCAATTCAAGCTCGGCACAAAACTGTTCGAGCAGTATAAGGGTTTTGGCGCGGTTGCGGCGATGCAGGAGCGATATGAACCGGCGAAAAAGGATGTCACGTTTGAAATCGTCGGTGTTTATGCTGACGTGGACAGCCCGTCAATGCAATCGCAGGATCCCTACTGGGGATATTCGGTAAGCACGGTATTTGTGCCGAAATCGTTTCTGCCGGTCGATGAATCGGAACTAGCCGAACACAAGTTTACGCCCGCCGAATTCAGTTTCAAGGTGGAAAACGCGTGGGACATACCGACTTTTCTTGAGGAAGCTGTGCCGGTATTTGATGAAATGGGACTGAGACTCATTTTTCATGACGACGGTTGGTCGGAAATGGCTTCCGGTTTCCTTGCGGCGAGGACACTCTCCCTGATCAAGGTTGTGGTGCTGTCAGTTGCCACCGCCGCCGCGACAGGATTCGTCGTCTATCTGTTTATCGCGCGAAAAAACAAAGAATACGCCGTTATGCGGGCGCTCGGTACGCCGCGCGGAGCGTCGGCAAGAGCGCTCGCGCTCCCTCTGCTGGCGCTGACGGTAATCGCCGTTATTGCGGGAGGTTGCGCGGCGTGGGCGTACACGGCAAAGACGATTGCGGGCAGCACCGCGCTGTCCGTGCTGGATAAGTTTGCCGTAAACACATCCGTACCCGCGCCGGTGGTTGTAGGTTGCATATTGGGTGAGATACTGCTTGCGCTTGTTATAGCGTCTGTAATACTCCGGCGAATTGGCGCGCGTCCGCCACTCACGCTCTTGCAGGACGACAAGCGCGGACGGACACGCAGCGTCAGAGGCAAAAACATATGATAGCGGGAAAAGCAGAAAAAAGTCGCGCCGCCCAATTCGTCATGCGGTATATATGGAGACGCGCGCGGCGCGCGGTGGCGAAGTCGGCGCTCGCTCTCTTGCTGGCGGCGCTGCTGCTCATCGCCGTCGCGCAGTTCGCGCTGATGAGAGAATCGTACGTAAAGCTGCGCGACGATACCGTCGTTACGGCAAACTTTACCGAAGGGTTGCCTCTGAGTTATTTAACGCCAATCATCAAAAGTGGCTATGTCAAGAATCCTTTTTACGGGGGCGATGCGGAGGCGGATATTAACTATGATTATGCGGATGTTCTGGTCACGAACGATATATCGCGCTATGCCGGTGTGGAAGCAGAGATAACATACGCCCCGGGATACGACGAAACCTGCATGGACGCGTTTGGGGAAATACTGATCCTCGGTGAAACGTTTGCGGAAAAGCATCAACTGGAGCCCGGAGACACGGTTGATGTTGTACCGACAGTGTACCAGGGTCAGGCGAGGGCGAAATACACACAGTATCACAGGACAAAATATCCGGATGACGATCTAACCTATGACAAGCTGATGGTGTTGTACGGCGATAAAATAAGAGAGGAAGCCGCACCTATGGCGGTGCCTTACACCGTGGTTGGAGTTCTCTCCACATCGTCGGTGCTTCTGGGAATATCGGCGTTCACCCCGGGAGTCATAGAGGATGTAAAGAGTTTCGGCTTGCCGGTTGAGCTTGATGTGGCGGAATTCACTCTGGCTGACAATCTGCGCGCGGATGAGTTTCGAGAATATGGGAGCATGGTAGCAGATCGAAACGGCGGCGTCAGATTCATCATGGACACAGGCAAGCTCGATAATCTTGTAAGCACATCGAACCTGCTCGCAGCGCTGTACCCTATAGCTGCCGCGGCGGCGCTGCTGATTGGCGGGTTTCTATGCGCTCTCGTCATCTTCCAATCGTCGAAGGACGCGGCTATTATGCGCGTACAGGGCACGACGAAACGCAAGACGCGCGCGATACTGGCGATTGAACAGATATTTCTTGGCATCGCGGGACTGGCGCTCGGCGCGTGCGCGCTGCTGGCGTACAACGGTTCGGGGCTGACGCCCGCGTCGGGAAGCGCGGCGCTCTTTGCCGCTATGTACTTCGCGATGATTGCCGTGTCCGGGGCGGTAAGCTCCGCCGCCGCCACACACAAAAACGTGTTGGAATTGTTGCAGACGAAAGAATGATGGGGGTAATCACAATGAAGCCATCGCTGTCGATCAAAACACTGTACCGCTCACCGGTCAGGACGGCTTTGACGTTCGTCCTGCTTGCCGCCGTGACGTTCGCGTTTTTCTCACAGACGGCGGAATACGCCGTTATCGTGCGCGAAACAGATGAGGCGGCGAGGCAGTATTGCGGCGTCGGCGCGGTAGAGATAACGCCGCCGGATGACATACCGGGAATAGTGGATACAGCTTCCCCAAGATCCATAAACTCCACGCGGTACGAATCTTTGACTCGTGAGCAGATTAGCGCTGTCGCGGAGTTGCCATACATCACATCTGCCGATATGCGGTATATGACGGCCGGGGTTTCAGATATATTTTACCGCCCGGACGATGGTGAGTACTTCTATAACTATACGGCGCGGTGCGTCATTGAGGGGACGCTTAGCGAGGTGCAGTATGGCGCACAAATGGAAAACGTGTCAATTATTACGCCCGATAACTATAACCGCTTGATTCTGGACGACTGCAAGCTCCTTGCCGGCGCCCCCCCATGGGAGGTAAACGGCGAGACGCTTACATTCCTTGCCGATCCTGTGGTGCATGAAGATTTAAACACCGGCATTGGCGGACCGGGCGAGCGGCTTTTTGCGTTTCATGACGACACATACATATACGGTACGGATTACATAAAATCACTCACGCCGGGCGGGCGATATGCGTTTGTGCTGCGATTTGAGCCGCTGAGCGTTCAGAGCTATGGCGGCGAATTGGTTGAACAGGGAGAATATTACCTGAGCGACCATCTGGCTGAACCCTGGTGCGGCGCGGTGTGGAACGTTGACGGCGCGCCCGACGACTACCTGGATATGGATGAATTCGCGCCGCTGCGCGAGCTTGTCGAGATCACAAACACCGACGTGCATACGTTTGACATGGTGTATACGGACGACATGTCCTCAATCATGCGGTTTGCCGAAGGCAAGATGGCGATAGCGGACGGCCGCGCTTTGACGCCGGAGGATAACGCGAGCGGCGCGCCTATCTGCGTTGTGAGCCGCGATTTTGCCGAGGAAAACGAGTTGAAGGTGGGCGATGTACTCACAATGAAGCTCGGCGCGAGGTTGTTTGAGCAGTATAAGGGACTCGGTGCCGTCGCCGCGACGCGGGAACGATACAGTCCGGCGTTACAAACGCCTGTACCGCTTGAAATAGTGGGCGTATACGCCGACGTTGATGGAAATACGGCTCAGGCCAACGCACCCAACTGGAGTTATTCGTCAGGCACAATCTTCGTTCCAAAATCGCTTTTGCCCATTGATGAAGCGCAATTTACCGAATATGCGGTTTCGCCCGCCGAGTTCAGCTTCAAAGTGGAAAACGCGTGGGATATCCCGGCCTTTCTTGATGAAACGGCGCCTGCGTTTGAAGAAATGGAACTGAGACTCATATTTCACGACGACGGCTGGCCGGATATGGTCTCCGGCTTCGTCACGGCTAAAAAACTCTCCCTGATCAGAATCACGGTTCTGGTTGCCGCTGTCTTTGCGACTACGGGATTTTCCGTGTACCTGTTTATCGGGCGCAAGAAAAAGGAATACGCGGTAATGCGCGCGCTTGGGACTCCGCGCCGGACGTCGGCAAAAGCGCTTGCGGCACCGCTTACGACGCTGACAGTACTCGCCGTTCTGGCGGGCAGTTGCGCGGCGTGGATTTATACAACAGGCAGCATCGCCAACAGCGAAACGCTGGCCATACTGGAAAAATATACCGTGAATACGTCTATCCCGGCGATCGTCGCTTTAGGCTGCGTACTGGGAGAGATAGCGCTTACGCTCATAATAGCGTACGCGTTGCTGCGTCGAATAGGCGCGCTCTCGCCGCTCGCGCTCTTGCAGGACGACGGCGGAGGCCGGCGTAAAATGTCGCCGCGCCACGAGCCGCCGCGCACTCAAAGAGCGGACTTGGAGGCGGCGATTCCGGCGGCGGCGCCCCGAGGCAGTGTGTTCGGTGAGAACTCGCCGGCGGGCGGCGCGTCGGCGCGTGAAACCGCCGGTCACGGCGTCCGCGCGCCCGCGGAAAAGAATGGGTCGCTCCGATTTGTCACGCGGTATGTATTGCGTCACGCTCGCCGCGCGGCCGGGAAGTCGGCGCTCGCGCTCGTCATAGCGGCGTTGCTCCTGTGCGCGGTGGGACAATTTGCGCTGACGAAACAGTCTTATGTCGAACTGCGTGACAACACCGTCGTCAAGGCGAATTTTGTCGGCGGACTGCCGCTGAGTTATGTAACGCCGATTATCAGGAGCGGTCATGTCAGCGACCCGTATTACGAAGCTATCGTGAACGCGGGCATGAATTTACGCAACACCCAATTTATCGTAACAAACGACATTTCGCGCTTCACCAATGAGGATATAAACATCACGTACGCCGAGGGGTTCGATGCGTCGTGCATGGACTCGCTTGGGGAAATAGTGATTCTCGGTGAAACACTGGCGGCGACGCGCGGACTGGAACCCGGCGGCGTGGTTGAGGTAGTTCCCAGATTTACACTCGAGCAGGTGCGCTACAAATATGTAGAAGGCTACAAGACGTCGCATCCGGAGAACGATATGTCCGACGACGAGATCGAGGCGATGCTTCACGACAAAATTGCGGAGGAGATCAGCAAGGCGGCACAGATTTACACAGTAGCCGGTATAGTCTCGACGCCGTCAGGTGCGTATGGGACGGCGGCGTTCACGCCGGGAGTAATGGAGGACGCGAAGAGCTTCGGCTTCTCAATCGAGCTTGAAGTGGCGGCGTTTACGCTGGCGGACAACCAGCGCGTGAAAGAGCTGCGCGACTACGGAGAGAATCTGGCGGATGGAAATCTGGCTGGAGCTGTTGATTTCATCATGGATACAAGCAAGCTCGATAATCTTGTAAGCACATCGAACCTGCTCAACGCGCTGTATCCTATTGCCGTCGCGGCGGCGCTGCTGATAGGCGGTTTCCTGTGCGCCCTCGTTATTCTCCAGTCGTCCAAGGATGCGGCTATCATGCGCGTACTTGGCACGACGAAGCGAAAGACGCGCGCGATACTGGCGCTTGAACAGCTGTTTCTCAGCGTCGCGGGGTTGGCGCTTGGCGCGTGCGCTCTGCTGGCGTACAACGGTTCGGGGCTGGCGCCCGCATCCAGAAGCGCGGCGCTCTTTGCCGCTATGTACTTCGCGATGATCGCCGTGTCCGGGTCGGTAAGCTCCGCCGCCGCGACGCACAAAAACGTGTTGGAATTGTTGCAGACAAAGGAATGATGGGGGGTATCACTTATGTCAACGCTGTCAATGGAAAAGGTCTCGTATAAGTACCGCAATTCGGGAACGGCCGCCGTCAAGGAGGCGACGTGCGCGTTTGAGCCGGGGCGTCTGTACGCCGTCGTCGGGCCCAGCGGGTCGGGGAAATCGACGCTGCTGTCCATGCTTGCCGGTCTAGACCTGCCGACGGAGGGCCACGTACGCTACG
>JAISXU010000025.1 GCA_031270395.1 Oscillospiraceae bacterium | reverse complement strand
TGACGATGCTGCCCATACAAGCACTTGCGATGGCGGGATCGCCGCAGTCCGGGCTGCCGGAAACGCTGAGCGCGACAGCGCAAATAGGCGGCGAAGACTACGTCATACTGTACAACGATTACATAGCGGTGTACGTTAGAAAATCAGACGGCGGCTTCGCCGTCCTTCCCGCTTCCGAAACCCTTGACGGAACGAAGCCGCTGTCCTGCGCCACGCTCCGCGTGGATGGTCGGGAGTACTGCTACGGTACGTATTATGAAGGCGCGACAGGCGAGATCAGCATCGCGCCCTACGCCGAGAACGGTCTGATCCAGTCGCATCAGGTCATCGGGGATTTTACCGTCTCTCAATACTTCGCCATCACCCGCGACGAATCGCGCGAGAACGCTTACGCGGTGAAGATCGGCTATGCCGCCGAGTATTTCGGCGAGGACGAGGCGAAATTGGGCGCACGGATCGCGCTGGACACGCGGTTTTCGGCGCGAGAGGATATACCCCTCGTGTTGACTGACGTTGAGGACGGCGTTGTCTTGGTCGATACCGAGGTCATAATCCCCTTCGCACCAAAAAGCGCGGCGGTCACGAAGGAATTTGTCGAGGCGGAAGGTTATGACGACGCGCCGGGCAAAGGCTTTGTCCTGTTCCTTGACGATGCATGGGACGCTCCCTCCGCCGTCGCCTTTACCACGCTCGCCGCTTTGGAACTTGCCTATGACTGTGAAGCGGCTGCGGACATTCCGTTGTTTGACGGTTCTTCCGACAGCGCGGCGGCGATTTACTGGGAGGACGCCGCTCTGTCGGCAGACGGCGACACGCTCGCGCTGTTTGGCGTAAACTACGGCTTTACCGATATGACGGCGGCCGGGAAAGGCGAGGGCGTTTTCGCGCTTGATCTCAGACCCTCCGCGCTTGACGCGCCCCTGACGACAATTACGACGGCGGACACGATGATGCAAACGATGGCGGCTGATACCGCCACGGTGTATATCGGGCATTCCGACATCCCCGGCGAGTGGTTCAACCTTTCCTCTTCCTCGCCTTATGCTCCACTCTCCGAAGCGATCTCGAACGAATTCGGTAGTTACTGGGACGCTGATTTTTTTTGGAATGCCAGCCAATACCACAAGGCAACGATAGCCGCCGACGCAGAATTCGCTGTCTCTTTGACCTACGGGCAGAATACGCCGCAGTTGATCCGAAATGCGGTTCAAAAATACAGCGTATCCCTGAGCTGGAGCGGCGGCGGCTTTGACAACTGGACTTATGAATCCGAGGTCGACATCGGCGAAATCTTCACTATTGCCGGTGCGGAACTGTTCAGCTATCGACCGGGAACGGATGAACCGCTGAGTGTTTCTATCACGCCCATCATCACGCCGCCCGCCGGATACGCGCTGCTCGTCCTTAGCGGCGACAACGGCGCGACTAACACGCTTGCAAGCTCCGGCGAGCTGCTATACTATTGCGGTGACGGCGTATCCGGCGGCTCGCTTAACTACTTTGATTATAGGTCGGGCTTGAAATATTTTGCCAAAACCGGCCAAACTCTGACCGTGACGATGCAAATGAGCGACTTAGATCACAGACCGAAACTATCGAGCGACGGAGGTGTTCCCTTCGATTCACCGTATATTCAGTGGAATTACAATGATACGATTCCGCCGCCGGTCGCAATGACTCCGGTTTCGGGGCAAACGGGGCCGTGGGTGTACGCGTTCACGATGGAGATACCCTCAGCCGCAGCGATTGGCGAGATCATAGCGCAGACAGCTGCAAACACTTCGGGTGCGTCATACCCCATCAATCTTGTCGCCGACAGCACAGCCGATTACAATACCCTGCACAACGCCGTCGCAGACTCCGAAAATGTGAGTTTCGATCAGGGCGTCCTGTGGGGGGCGGAGAACGGAACGGTCACGATAACCACGACATCGCTCTCCGGCAAAACGGTGAACGTGTACGAGGTGGGAACCAAAACCACGGTTACGCCTACGCCCACTAGCAACGACAGCACGATTACCTTCACCATGCCTGCTAAGGCGGTCGATATTGTGATAAGCGCGAAGTACCGCGTGTTCACGGCGGTGAGCGGCGCGACTGGGGGTGTGACCGTCGATTTTTCGCCCTCGAATCCGACTTCCGGCGGCGATGTGTACGCCTACACGTCGATTTTCGGTGATTATACGCTCAGCGGCATAACGGTGAAAAAGGGCGTGACCGGAACCGGAGATGCGATAGCAACCACATCCCTCCCCGGAGGCGGCGTAAAATTCACCATGCCCTCAGACAGCGACGTGCTGATTACCGCAAGCGTTACCACAAACAGTTCGTCCAACGCGCTGCGCTCCGTCATGGTGAGACCTCTGGCGGGCGATGGGCAGACGCTGTACGACGTGCATTTCTGGACAGACAGCTACAGCAATGGGAGGCTGCCCTACGAAACGGACGAATCCGGGCGCATCGGCAAAATTCGAGCCGGTACCACTGTCTATTACGCCCTGTACCCGACGACTTGGGATACGGATTTTACGGACATCGAGTTGTGGTCAGTGGACGATTTCACCATCAACGGCGTAACTGTGACCAATTTCAACAAGTTTACCGGCCCGGCGTATTTCCCCTCCAATTATTCCTCCGGGACGAACGCGGGCAGCTTCACCATGCCGAACGAGGACGTTGTTTTTGAGGTGTTCGGCCATAAGACGACTGTCGCCTATCGGCTCAAAACGCTCATGGAGGACGAGGGCGGCAATCCCATAAGCGGCTACGAAAGCCATGTGAAACTGTTCAAAGATAGTGTCGAAGTAGGCACCGCCTTTCCCGACGACGGGATCACGGTCAACGCGCCGTGGGGCTTCGGCGACAATCACGCTTTTAAGCGCATCTACGTCACTTCCGACAGGGAAACAATCAACCTGTCAGACAGCGCCACCTCGTTCAATATGCCGGGCGGCGACGCGACCGTGCATGTCGTGTACGGGAACCAATTCCCGACGCAGACGCTCAGCGTCACGAACCCGTACTTGTTCACGGACGACGGCAACTACGGCGGCGAGGTTCAAATCCTGCTCTATGACGCCGACGCCGGATCCAACATGAGCTTGAACAGAAATACCTACACAAAGAGCATGTTCCTCGATAAGAACGGTAAGCTCAACGTCGAGATCAGCCTGCGCTACGCTCCGGACTATGGCTATTCCTACAAGCTGACAGACGGCACAGGCGAGGTTTCGACGCCCGAGATCAGCGAGAGCGCCGGGAGCGCCTGGGTGACAAAGAGCTACAAATGCACGTTTGACGCCGCAAGTTCTCCCATCGTCCTGACCGTGGAGCGAAGCGGCGTCGCGAAATCGCTCGTTCTCGGCGACGACTGCTTTCCGAACTCGCCCAACACGACCGTTTTCAGTACCATCAGTTTTATGGGCGGCTGGGACAGCTTGACAGGGAACTATGTGAACCTGAAAACCTTGCTGGAAAGCGGACAAAAACCCACGATCACCAAGGTTTCGCTTACAGGGACAACCGGGGCAAACGCGGCCCCGGTTTACTCCGGCAGTTCCACGGACACATCCGCCATCGCCGCCGCCATCAGCTATCCCGACAAATACCATGGCGCGGCGCTGACTGAGTTGGGCTACGCTACGGGTCAGGTGATGAGCCTTGACCTGAGGACGCTGTTGAGTCTGCAAAGCTTGACGGAGGGGACATACACGCTGACTGTCGAGTGGACTTACGGCGAGAACAACCGGCTTCGCGGCGTGAAGCGATATACTTTCGATTTGTCGCCGGACAGCTTTTCACCGGGGGATATCAAGTACGTCGCGGCGGTACGGACGACAAAGCCTAAGCAAAATGGCAGTCAGTATATCTGCGGCACGGGCGACTATATCCTCGTGCCCGCTACGGACAAAGGCGCGCTGATTACCGCGATGCAGGAGCAGGCGGCGAATACCGACGCGCTCTTGACGTTCTACTGTGAGCAAGGCTTTACCCTGATGTCCGCCACGGACGCGGATTATAAGATATACAAGAGCGCAGGCGGCTCGGACGTCATGCTGAACGGACACGCCAAGCTCGCCTCGCTTTGGGGAAGCGGGCAGCTTACGCTCTCCGAAGAAATGATAAAAAACAGCTCTCGTTTGGCGCCCTATGTCAGCGTACACGCCGAGGCGAAAAATATGTCGTTGGTTGCGGGCTGGCTGCCTGTTTGGATTCCGATGCAGATAGCGGCCCCCGGCTTCCAAGTCGGCGCGGACACGCTATACATCAACCTCGCCGCCGGCGCTACGTATGAGATTCCCTACGAATACCCGATTTACAGCAAAACGGGCTACGCCACCGACGAGGACGCGGAAACCGCGTTCTTTGAAGAGATTGACGAATTGAAGTCCAAGACGGTCGTCATCGAACCCGGCTGGGAGGACGGCGAGGTCGCCCTGACCGTCGGCACGGGCGCAATGCAGTTTACCGGACTGAAAGCGAAGGTAAACGACATCTACCTGCTGGGTACGGGCTTTGACGTGGGCGGCATGCTAGTGATACAGATCCCCGGCACAAGCGACCCGCTGTTCGTGGTGGATTTGAAATCCCTCGTCACCGACAACAACGCCGCCGTCATACCAATCGAAAACGTCTGGGCCGCAGGCGAAGGCACGGTCAAGCTCCCCGATTGGATCGGCGGCGAGGGCGGCGCAGCCGAGGGTGAAATCAACACCTTTACGCAGACCTTCCGCTTGGCGGGCGCAGTGAATTTGCTGGGGATATCCGTATCCGGCGAGTTTGAGCTGAAACGCTCCGAACGGCTGAAAATACCGTTTTTGAACACCTTTATCCTTGATTTGGACGTGGGCGACATGGAAATCGGCATACCCATAGCGCCGCCCGTTCCCATTCTCGACCTCACGGGCGCTTCAGGCGGCATCCGCGACCTCATCAGCATGATCGACTATGACCCCCGCGTTCAAACCATTCCGTCGTTTACGATGGAACTCGGCGGACACTTCGCGCTGGTCAAGGTCATCAACTTCGACGCGAGCATGACGAGCGGGCTGACCTTCGGCTCTATCAGCGCTTCCGGGGCAATCGGCGTCGGGCCGCTTACGCTCAGCATCATCGAGGAACTGAGCTTCGGGCTGGGTATGAAAGACGGAGAATATGATTACACGCGCAGTATTCGCCGCCTGCTGTTCTACGCCGAAGCGACGGCGGATTTCAACATCATCAACACCTTGCACGGCGAATTGACATTCCGCATCCAAATGCAATGCGCCCCCGCGTTTTGGGAATGGATGGGCGACGTCAGCAGCATCGACGACTTGGTGAATAA
>JAISXU010000073.1 GCA_031270395.1 Oscillospiraceae bacterium | reverse complement strand
TTCACCGCTTCCGCGACCGCCTCCGTGACTTTTGCCGTCTCGACCGTCACCGCCGCTTTGCCCGTGTCGTCGGGCTTCACCGGCGCCGTCTCGATGGTGCTCTGTGACACCACCTCCGGAGCGGGCGTCTCGGTTTCGTTACTCTCCGTGCTGTCGGTTCCCCCAATGGGCGTATTTACCGTTGTGCCGCCCTGCCACGCCAGTACCGGATAGCCGCTGTTGATGTTGCGGCTGTCCTTCACGTATGCGCCGTTTTCAGATCCCGCGTTCAGGTCGGAGACGAACTCGTCGGACTTCATATACTGCGCCGTGAAGCCCTCGCCGCCGAGCGCGGCGCCGTCGTAGTAGCCTCCGCCCGGAGCGCTGCCCGCGAGGAAATAGCTGTTTATGACGTGCGTGGCATACGGCGCGCCGCCGTTGTTTGTGCCGATCGCCATCGCGAAGCTTGTTGACGCCGCCGAAATCTTGCCGACGTTGTAGCAGTTCTCAAGCGTTATCTCGTTGCTTCCCGATATGCCGCCCGTCGGGCAGGTGTAGGAGGAGCTGATATTGCCCGCGTTGTAGCAGTTGCGCACAACGCCGCCGTTCCAGCCCGCGCCCACTATGCCGCCGACGCCCTTGGCGTCCGTGTTGCTCACGTCGGCGAAGTTCGCGCAGTTTTCTATAATGCCGCCTCCGACCGTCTTACCGATCTTGCCCACTATGCCGCCGACGCTTCGGTTGCCCCTGACTGAACCGTACACCGCGACGTTTTTCACGGTAGGCGTCGTCGCGCGCAGATCGGGACCCGTCACGCCGGTTTCGCTGTCATGGACACCGAGGCGCCCTATGAGTCCGACGCTGCTGCCGTCTCCAAAGTTGCCGTTTGAGCAGTGGCGGTCGGTGTAGAGCGTGACGCTGTGTCCGCCGCCGTCAAACGTGCCGTTGAACGATGCACTTATCTTCGTCGTCGAGTCGTTCTTCGCCATTAGGTACTGGCCTCCGATGGGCATGTAGTTCGCTGAACCCATATTGATGTCAGCCCCAAGGATTACAGTCTTGTTGGCAAAGTCGTCCGTGCCCATCGCGTAACGCGCCGTGGACATGTTGTTGCCCTGCGGTCCGTCTGGGTCGCCGTCAGTACTCCACGTCGGTACGATCTTCGTGTGGGAATCGTCGCCGACGATATAAATGATATCCTCGTTATATATGCCGTTGACGATAGCCGCGAGACCCGCGAGGTCGGCGCCGTCGCTGATGTAATACGTGCTCTGCCCCGGGGTATACCAGCGCACATCGATGGTTTCGCCGTCCCAGAGGAGTGAATCGGGCTTGCCTCCCTGCACTCCACCCTCGCCGCTTGAGCCGCCTGTCGTCTGACGTGCCACCTCTTCAATCGCGTATAGAGAGAAGTGGTTCGTCGTGAACGAGACGTTCTTGTCGCCATTGGAGTAGCTCGCGTCCGTCACTTCGGTCTTGGCGCCGTTCTCCGCAATGTGGTTTACCTTCACCGTCACGGTTTGCGCCGTGCCTTTCCGCGTGTACGGCAGTACGACTGACACAGATCCCGTGTTTGCGCCGTCCGTGAATATCTGCGTCTCTCCGGCTTTCAGGGTGAACTCGTAGACGGGCGCGCCCGCAGTGATAAGAGCCTGAGCCGTCGAGTTGCTGCTCGTCGCGAGTTTCGCCGCCGTGAGCGTGACATCGCTCGTACCCGCCGCCGCCGCTATCTCGCTGAGCGCCGCAGCGTCAAACGTGAGCGTCCCGGCGTCGGTCTCCAGCCGCAGCGTCGCGCTCGCTTCGACAAACGCTTTGAGCGTCCTGTTTTGGATTGTCGCGTTTGTGACCGCGCTGTTCCCCGCGTTCGTGAGGTCGAAGCTCGCGTATACCGTGCCGTCGCTGCTGTCCGTGAACGCGGACAGGTCGCCGCCTTTTATCACGGCGTTGACGACACCGTCCGATACGGTTTGCGTTTTTGCCGCATTGTCGTCGCCAAGCTGCCACGCGAGTATCGGATAGCCGTCCTCTGTATCCATAAACGCCGTGCCAAGCGTTGACGCGAGCGAGCGCAGATCCTCGTCTGTGACGGACTCTGTATCATACTCGTCCGGATTAGCGCCAACGGCGGCGGAGGAATCGAGGAAATACGAATTTGTAATCGTAACTCTGCCCTGTGCATTGTTGATAGCGTCTATACTGGAGCCGAGGATGCCGCCCGCCCTGGCAGCGTTGACAGACGAGACGGCGCCGGAGTTATAGCAGTTCGCAATGCTCTGTACCCTAATTCCGCTGATGCCGCCCGCAGCCGTCGTGGCAGTCAGCCCGGTAACCGTTCCCGCGTTGTAGCAGTCCGTGATTGTCGCCCCGCTGCCGATACCGGATACCATGTAGCCGCCCGATATAGTCCCGGCGTTGTAGGAATTGCGTATGACGGCATTCTGACCTCCGCCTATGCCTTCCGCCCCTTGACCGCCGCTCACCTCGCCGAAGTTCGCGCAGTTGGTGATGAGCGCCTTCTGGCTGTTGCTCTGTCCTACAACTGCGGCAATACCGACGGCTCCGCTGCCGGTAACTCCTGCGGCGCCGCCTATTGTACCGTAATTCACGCAGCCTGTAACTGTCGTTATATAGCCGGAGCGGGCGAGGATGCCCGCCGCGGTGGATTTTGGTGTAGTTATACTGCCGTAATTCCTGCAGTCCTTAATTGTCGCGGAGGTCGCTTGTTGCGTCGACGCCACAATGCCCGCGCTGAATTCGCTTGCCGCGCTGACGTTCGCGCGGTTTTCGCAGTTTTCAATGAGCAGCGTCCCTTCAGCCCGACCGATTATGCCGCCCGCGCGGTTATATCCTTTCACGCTGCCGTCAACAGTGAGGTTGCGGAACTCCGCGTTTAAGACTTTGGAGAACAGTGCCCGACAATCGCCCGTTTGCGTGGTCGTATCGTCAATGTTTACGGTTATCTTCTTCCCGCCGCCGTCAAAGATGCCGGAGAACGGAGTCGCGTTGATGTTTCCGACTGGCGTCCAGTTCGTCTCGCTCGTTCGCAGGTCAAGGTCAGCCGTAAGCCGGAAGTGGTCGCCGGAGTAGCTCTCGCCCGCGTTCACCTTGTCGCGCAGGGCGATGAAATCCGTGTTTGAAGCGATCAAAAACGGGTCGCTCCCCGTGCCGGAGCCATCCCACGGAACAACGGGAATTGCCTCAAACTCCGCCGTCACAGTCGCCGTGCCGTCCGGCATTGCGAACGTGAATTGCGGATCGGCGCCGGAAACCTCCACCGCGCCGCTGTTGACTTTCAGGCTGCCGGATTTCAGGCGATAGCCCGCTTCCGATGCAACGGTGAGCGTTACGGTCGAGCCCGGCGCCGCGCTCGTCGGGGTTGCTGTGACCGTGCCGTGTGTTATGCTGGATGCTATTGTGACAGGCCGCGCGGCGTTTACAAACGCCGCCGTGACGCTCGGCGTCGGTCCGCCGCGCGGGGCGAGTACGGTGACGGTGTATGTTCCGTCCAACTCCGGCGTCGGATTGTTGTTCTCAAAGCCTGTCAGCGTCAGCTCGCCAAGCTCACATCCGTCGTCGGGCGTCGCCGTGATAATGAGAATTTCGCCGTCGCGCACTATATCTCCGCTATTTAATGGTTCGCTCGTTTGCCCATTGCGAGTAACGACGAGCGAACCGTTACTCGCTGGTTGAAAATTTATTGTATGCGCGAATGTGGCGACGATACTGTGCGTACCATCTGTATCCTCGAACTCATATTCCGAGTTATCTTCTCCCTGCAAATCGTCCAACGGAATCCCGTCAACGCAAATCGTGTCTATAACGTAGTTCTTCGCCGTTGCCGCGATAGTAAATATGCCGTTTTCGTCCACTGTTACCGCGCCGCCGTAGTTTGCGAAATAATTGACCGTGAGGTCGCCGGAGGTATATACGCCCGGCGCGGCTCCAAGCGACGGGCCGGATGTCTCGCCCGACCCGACTGTGATTGTCGACGGATTGGCTGTTTGATATATGGCTTCTGTCGTTCCATTAACGTATACAACTTCAATCGGATATACACCACTGCTGGCGGTTGCGCTCACCTTCAATGTCAATTTTAGTAATTCTATTGGTTGATGAGCGTCTGCAACGGCGGGATTTACAGCTTTGCTTACTACTATACGGCTTCCCGTCTTACCGTCAATGGCAGTCGCTAATGATGAGTTCACATTGTCTGCACCCAGAAGATCAACCGCTGAAAACGTCTCGTCAATTCTGTTGGAGGCAACTGTAATACTAGCGGTTGATGTATTTATTCCGATCCCCAATTGTGCTGATTCATAGGCAAGAGTAGCAGTATCGTATAGTATATAAAATTGTGAGTTTGTCCTTGAGGCATAGGTAGTCAAAATACTGACTTCCACGGTTTCATTCTGCTCTGTTGCAACAGCCGGAATAAATGCAGAAGTTATCAATAAAGCAAATGAAATAGTAAAGGCAACCATCTTTCGTGCCATCGACAGTTGTGATTTATTTTTCTCATTATGTTCGGCCAATGTAATTCTCCTCCTGACAGTCTAAATTTTTTAAGTATGAACGAAATGCACAGGGCGCTTATATAAGCACCCTGTACATTTCAATGTTAAGCTTACGCTATGCTCTAATTGCGCTTACGATTATTTCGTTATCTGCTGTTGGAGAAATATCGAAAGAGCGCGGTGGAGAATACAATGTCTCGTAGCTGTCAAAGGCAACGTCGCCATCTGTCGCTATTGCCACCACAGCATTCACAAGCGGTGTTTGGAACGCAAGCGGAACGTTGCCTGTCACGCCAGTGCCAAGCACAGCGCCGATGTTGAACGATACCTGTCCCGCGACAGTACCCGCCGAATTTGGCAGATATATCGCGTCGTTCGCGCCGAATGTAATCGCGCCGGCGCCGCTCGGTGAGAGCGTCAACTGATTGCTCGCCGAAACATAGATACCGTTGCCAAGCGCAGCGGTGTTCCCGCTGATCGTCCCGCCGGTCATATTGACGGTCCCGGAGTTTATTGCAATGGCGCCGCCATTGACCGAGGTATTGCTGTTTTGAATCGTGCCGCCGTCAATGTTAAATATTCCCCCGCCGACCACCACAGTCGGCGCGCCGGAAACTGCGCCGCCGGAAGCCGCGCCGTCAATTACTCCGCTGACGAGTGACAGCACTCCGCCGGTTGATACTGTAAACATCGGCGTGGTGAGGTTGTTCCCCCGAACTATCACGCCGTTCACTCCGGCGAGGTTGATTGTCGCGGACTGATCGCTTTCAACCGCTATGCTGCTTGCGTTAACTGCAACAATGTATCTCGCGGCTGTAAGAGTGTTCACTGCGGCGTTAAAGCTCGATACCGTACCGTCGTTTACAACCGCGACCTGCCAGTCTAACACAGGATCTCTGATGCCGTACTGGTCGAAATACCCCGGATCGAGGTACGTTGACGCGTTCAGGACGGACTGGCTTTGCAAGAATGACTGCGCGACGCCGTTGACCGTTCCGGCAGTCCATGTCGCACCGAGCTGGTCTTGAACCTGTCCGTCGTCGTTGACATAGACGCAATTTGAAATGACCACGTTCGGGCTGTTGTCGGCAGTGGCGTAGAGCGGTTCCACGTCCCCGAGTGTACTCACCGACGAAACACTGCCGGCGTTATAGGAGTCGCTCATTGAACCGAAAACTCCGCCGCCGTTGAGCAGTCCGGCTACACCGCCAACAAAAAATCTCGTACCCGTTAATACGGTGCTTACGTCTCCTGTATTATAAACGTGCGCAATCTTTCCGACGCAGTATCCCACCACGCCGCCGACATACGCTGTACCCGTGCCGTTGCCCGCCGTAATACTGCCCGCATTGTAGCTGTTTTCAATCACTGTTCCGTCCTGCGCGGCGCAATATGCCGCTCCCACTATGCCGCCGAGTCTGCTGCGACCTCTTATAGCTCCCAGATTGGCGCAATCCGATATTGTCAGTACGGTTGTTGTATCAAGATTTTCAGCTACCGCCGCAATACCCGCCGTCTGGGAGACTCCTGCGCCGAGCACAGTAACCTCGGCTTTATTGATTACGTTTGTAATATTCCCGTTCGTATAACCGACAAGACCGGCGACAGCGTTGTTGTTATAATCTGTATGAATACTGCCGTCAATGGTAAGGTTTTGAACCGTACCGCCGTCAATGCGTCCAAATAGTCCGTATCCTGCCGCATTTACATTGGTTTCGCTGACTATGAGGTCAATACCGCTGATTGTATAACCGCCGCCATCAAAGTGCCCTGCGAAGTAGTTCCCCAAAGGTACGCCATTGTATAAATCGCGTCCTCCGCCGATCGGCGCCCAGTGGTTATCGGATAAATCAACGTTCCCGCCGAGCAGGAAGTATGTGTCAGCGTATGACGTACCGCTGTTGACGTCCTGAAGCAGCTTTGCTAGCACGTTTGCGCTTGTGTAGTCATTTTCCTGCGAATCCGTGTAATCGGCTATCAAATACGGTGAAGCCGCCGTGCCGCTGCCCGACGCCCAATCCGGTGAGGCGAATTCGGGTTTTGTCCAGTAATCATCGGTCGCCTCGGTCGTCACAACGACCGTATAGTCAGTCTGGACGTCACTCAATGTGTAGACGCCCTGCGGATTCGGAGTGATGATATTTCCGTTTGCCGTAACCTCGTTCGTGTCATAGCCGAGGTCGGGAACCACCGTAAAGTTCAAAGTTCCTCCCGCAACTACGTTTGCCGACGTGGTTGACACGCCGTTGACGCGCACCTGATCGCTGCCGCCGGAGAAAGACACAGTATAGATTTGCGCGACTGTCACTACCGTGACGGTGGTATTTGCGGTAACATCGCTAAGTTCATAAATTCCGGCGCCTTGCGATGTCACTGTGCCGTTGCTCGCGGTCACGCCCGTTACTGTGTACCCGGTGTCAGGAACGACGGTGAAGTCGAGCGTGCCGCCCGCCGCTATTGTCGCGGACGTCACGGGCTGCCCGTTCACGTAGACCGTGGCGTTAGGCGCGTTGAATGAGACGGTGTAGCTTGATGGCGCGGGCTGCGTCGTAACGACTATTCTGTGGTTTGTCGTTACGTTGCTCAGCGTATACGATCCCGCCGCGGAGCCGATAGATACGCCATTATCGCTTACGTCCGTTACCGTGAAGCCGGTGTTCGCGGCGACATCGAACGTTAGATCAGTGCCCGACGCGACAAGCGCGTAGTACGCTCGCGTGCCGCCGATGCTCACCGTCGCGTTGTCCGCGAAGAACGACACTACGTCATTCGCCGTCGGCGTCAGCGTAAAGTAACTACTGGTGGCGGGGTTACTGGAATTGTACCCATAATTCTGTGTCGCGCCACTTGCGTCCGACACCGCGATATAGCCTGTCGTGCTTTCCGGACCGTAGAGATAGAGGTTGGTGTTCACCGCGTTAAGTGACCAGTTAGCCGGGGTATAATCCTGATTTGCAGCATAATCGTACTGGTTCAGCCCGGCTTGGTCGTAAACCACTCTCGGGGACTGGTCGTCAGGATTAAAGACGGCGGTGAGGTTTCCCGCGATATTCAGACTTGAAACGTCAACCTCCGCCACGTTGCCGTGCTGCGGGTTCGCCGGCGTTCCGTAGTGGATATTCGCGGTTATAGGTGCATTGTTAACTCCCGCTCCGCCGGGCCAAGAACCTCCCGCGTTCGGGTTTACGACGACCTTCAACGAGCCGCCGGAGATAAACAGATCACCTACAGTTGCGCCGGATTCTCCGCGCCCTATTGCGGAGCCTGTGAAGTTGACATTGATGAGCGTCGAGCCGCCCGTGACGAACACGTTGCCCGCGCACTCTCCCTGATTGCTGGCGCCGATACCCGCGCCGCGCGCGTTTGTCTCAACGCAGAGCAGTCCGCCCGAAATCGTGATGTCGTCGTTCGTCGTGGCTCCCGTCGCGTCGTCGCCTCCGATGGTGGCTCCGATCTGCGTGCCCTTTACGAATGTGTTGCCGGACGCGAACGTGATAGCTCCGCTCGACTCGCCCGTATTTCCGCCGATTGCCGCGGAGGTTGAACTCTTGTACAGATAAAGGTACGAGCTCGCGGTTCCGGTGATCGTCAGTTCGGAGCCCTTGCCGACGTGCAAGACGGCGGCGTCGCCATAGCCATTGCTCTCAAGGATGGCGGTGTAGCCGTCCGTCACCGACAGCGTGTTGTCCACCCCAATGAAATCTATAACCGCTCCGCCGCTGTATGGTGAGGATACGTACAGATTTTGCAGCTCAAGTGTCACGCCCGGAACGGTGCACTCGATTGTCAGCGCGCTGTTGGGGGTGTCGCCCTGTGCCGTGCCGTTGCCAATCAGAATGATTGGTGAGCCTGTGGAACCCGTCACATCGACGTAGATGGTTCCGTTGATTGCCCCCGGATCAATTTGGTATGGACCCGGCGCTGTGATGTGAGTTCCGGCGCCAATCGAGGGCGGCGCGGCCCCCGCCGTTATCCCCAGTCCCGAGAGCAGGGATACGACCATCGCGAGGGATAGTAGTATGCTGAGTGTCTTGCGCTTGAGGCTTTGTTTTATCATAATAATCTCCTTGTCATATGTCCGCCGCTCCGTTTCGTGAAGGACGGCGGCGGCTCCCGTTCCTTCGTGGTTCCGGTTCTTGCTTGGACGCTCTTTGCCTTTGGTCTACTCGCTTTGGGTTTTCTTGCTTTGGGTCTCCTTGCTTCGGCGCGGCGATGATAATCACCTCCCTTAGTTGTTCGCGCGCCTTTTCTGTCCTGTCAACCAATCGCGGGTGGCGTGGGGATTTCTCCCCGCGTCGTCGGACGGGTCGTGGTTTTTCCCCGCCCTCGGCCGGTCTCCGTGACCCGCGCGAAAAGGGTTTTAGGAGGCTCCGGCTTTTCAGGGTTCTTGCGGTGGTGGGTATTCGCGGTGCGGTGGCGGGTCTTTACCGGGTCGTCGCCCCCTGCGGGGCGCGCGCGGCGCGTGGCGGCCGCATACCACAACGAAAATAATAATCGCGGCGCTCCTTCCCCCGTCGATGTACAGAATGGAAAGAGCGCCGCGTATGTTTTGTTGCAAAACATAGACCGCTTTGTTCTCCATTCTATACGGGTACGGACTGCAACGCAATCCGTCCCGCGAAGACCGGGTTTTCCCGGCCCCGTGAGTGTTTCAACTCAGGCGGCTTACTGACGGATTTTGCCGTCATGCGCTCCGGAGGAACTTTTGTTTTGTGCCATATTCAGTTGTGGTTTCTGACCCTTGTGTTGAATTGTACACCTCCAAAACCGGCTTGTCAATACATTTTTTGGGGGATATTTTGGGGAAATTTAGGGGGGATTTGGGGACTTTTCTCCTCACGCGCTCTGCTGTAGGGTCGTCGTCCAAAACCGAAACGAAGCCGGGGCGAAGTGGGTTCGTTTCGGAGAGGACGCACGACGGAGCGGGAGAGCTTTCGCGTTTACGCCCCCCGTCCAATACCGAATCGTACCCCAGCGTAGCGGTTGCGATTCGGAGAGGACGAACCGCGAAGCGAGCGAGCGTTCGCGTTTACGCGGACGCGAGTCTTAGCGCAGCGCGTGAGGACGAACCCCGCCGGAGGCATGACAAGAAAGAGGGTTCTGCCAGATATACAAGCGGCGGCACGCCGCATGGATGGTACGAATCTCCGCCGGCAGGCATGACCAGATAACAATCACTTGCCAGACATACCTCAGCCTGCCCTTTGCCCGCCCGCGTCTACGACGCCGTCCGTCATCTTGTATACCACGTCCGCCCTCTCCGCTACCTCCATGTCGTGCGTGACGACGACGACGCAGTATCCGTCGTCATGTGAGAGCGATTCCAGTATGTCCATGATGTTGCCCGTGTTCTCCGCGTCGAGGTTGCCGGTGGGTTCGTCCGCGAGGATGGTTCTCGCGCCCGAGGCGAGGCTTCGCGCTATCGCCACGCGCTGCTGCTCGCCGCCCGATAGGTTCGACGGAAACCGCTTCATCTGCTCCTGTGTGATCCCGACGCGGACAAGATATTCCTCCGCTTTGGGCTTCGCCTCTTTCGGATTCATGCCGCATAGCTCCATCGGATAGCAGACGTTTTCAACTACGGTCAGAAGCGGGAACAGTTGGAACGCCTGAAATATCATGGAGATGTCCTCCCTGCGGTAGCGGTCGAGATCCAACTCTCCCGTGCTCTTGTCGCCGTAGCGTACGTGGCCCTCCGTCGGCAGGTCTAGACCGGCAAGCATGGACAGCAGCGTCGATTTCCCCGACCCGCTGGGCCCGACGACGGCGTACAGACGCCCCGGCTCAAACGCG
>JAISXU010000036.1 GCA_031270395.1 Oscillospiraceae bacterium | reverse complement strand
GCGCGCTTAAACTTTGAGCCGCGGCGCGGGACGCGCCGCATGGCGATATATCATAAATTGCAAAGCAATTTATGATATAATCTTTGCCATAAAGCAGTCCTCCTGTATATTTATTTTGGTAATAATATTATACCACTTTTTGGACTGCTTTTCACGCGGGGAACGGGTTTTCGGCTATCCCCGCGTGTTTCTTTTTTCTTCTCCTTTGAGGGGGGCGACACTTTGGTTACACATCCGCTCTTTGCATTGTTTCTTGCACGTTCTTTGCCATTATTCACCCCTCGTTACCAGTTCGGGGGGGCGTTTCGCTCTTTTCCCACACCTCGCCATGCCTTGCCCCGCCGTTGTCCTGAGTACATACGAAATTATTCCCTTGCCTCATCAGCGAGTCCATTGAAACGGTTTCGTCCTTTTTATTGAGTATAACATGTATTTCCGGGCATGTCGAGGATGTATTATCGCCGTATTATCGCTGTATTGTCGCGCGCCGCGGGTATGCTGGCGTTCCGCTTCGCGTTATGGTATAATATCCGCAGAGCGGATATTATACCACGCGCATGCGCCCGCTGTGCGGGCGCGCGCTTAAACTTTGAGCCGCGGCGCGGGACGCGCCGCATGGCGATATACCATAAAGTGCTTTGCAATTTATGGTATAATACTTACTACGCAAGTATTATACCGCGCTGTCCCCATCGGCTCGCCGCTTCGCGGCAACCGCCGAGGGATGACACATTATACCATAGCCGCTTCGCGTCATATGGTATAATATAAGAAAATCGATATAGGAAAACCGATTTATTCAGACAAGGGGAGGCGTGTCGGGTGGACTTTTTGTATGAGGACGAAATTGGCGCGCCGGACGTCATCCAATCCTCCGCGGTGATATGCCCGTTTACGGAGGACGAAATAGACGGTATGGATTTCGGCCGGTTTGACAGATTGACGGAGGTCATGGAGCGTTGCGGAATGGCGGGCAGGACAAAGCTGCTGCTCCAGTTTCTGTACGGAGACAATCCTGAAGAACCCTTTGAAAACCCGGAGGTGTGCGCTTTTGCGCGCGGGCTTTTCGAGCGCTGCAAGCATCTTTACTATTTTCTGCTTCCGCACAAGACACTAAACGCGACGCTTTTCCTCTGTCAGGCGGGCGCCGAGACGGTTTCCGTCGCGGAGGACGGTTCGATGAATTCGGGCGTCATACTGACGTCCGTGATGAAAGAGGTCGCCGAGGCGACGCACACCGCGTTGAAAAGCTATGGCTTCGGTTCAAACGACCCGGTAGGGGCTATGGTGGTCTTGAACGACCTCGGATTTCTCTGTATCGACTAGGGCGCGCGCCGACACCAGTAACGCATTGCGGATAACGCGAGAAGCACCGCGAGAGCGCCCTCGGGCGCTCTCGCGGTGCTTAGCACACCGGTGCGTCGGCGGAAACGCGTCCGGCCGGTTGGGCGCCTGTTCAGCCCCGCCTGTTTTCCGTCGCCAAAATCACGCGCACCCTGCCGCCCGCGGGGGCGCCGAGCTCGTCGTACCACGCGCGCAGCGTGTAGCGGCCGGTGTCCGAGACGTCCTCGGGGCCTGACGCGTAATAGTATTCCGTGCCGCTGCGTATGTACACCTGCACGCCGTCCCCCAGCTCATACGTTTTGCCGCCCGCGATAAGCGTATCGCTGCCGACGGAGCTGGGAGTGATTTCCGTGAGATTTTTTATGCCTGATATTCCGCCGTTCGAATCGTATTGCAGCACCGCGCCGCCATGCTTCAGGAAATAGACGGCGCTTCCCGATACGCTGCCCGGCTTACCGTCGGCGAGATAGCTGTACGTGCCGCTGACGGACATGGCGGAACCGGAGGACACGCTCTCCGACACGCCCGTGAGCAATACGTAGGAGTACAGATCACCCGTGACATTGTTCAGGATCAGGCGGCTTATCTCGCCATTCGTGTTGAGTATGCACAGCCGTATGCGGTCGCGGGAGAGCGTCACGCCGCTCAGACGCGAGGGCTGCAGCACCGCGTATCCGCCCCTTGTGTCGGCGTCAAGTATCTCGATGTCGTCCGCGAAGGGCGTCTCGCCCATCGCCGTCGCGTCCTTGTTTACAGCGCCTCCGGCCGACGTTGAGGTTATCAGCTTCGCCGCGAGGCGTGAATCCGTGTAGCCGCCCTCCACCACGTGACCGACGTCCGCCGACGCCCCGCTCGCGCTGAAGGTCCGCTCCACGCCGTCGGTACACGCCACCGTTAGCGTGTACCCCGCGACGGCCTTGCCGTCGCCGTCGGTATACACGGACGGCGTCCGCCCGATCACGACGCCGTAATACGTGCCGGAGAGCTCCGACGCCGGGATTATGTCGGCTACGGCGTCGTCCATGCCCAGCAGCAGCGTCACCGTGTCGCCGACGCGCAGCGCTCCGGACGACGATACCTTGTACGCGGCGGACGATACGCCGATATTATAACTCCGGCCGTCCACCGTGACGCTCTCGGGGGCTGCGGTTCCCGGACTGACGGCGGATAGGACGCCGGTCACGCGGCTTGAGTACAGCCAGACGGAGCGGATATTTGCGTTATAGTAAAAAACGTCGTAGCTCTCCGCGTTCAACCCGTCCGCCGGTCTGCCGTTGCGATACACGGATATATTGGTTTCCGTAAACGGGAGAGCGGCGGCGACGTACCCGCCGCGTTTTAAGACAAACGGCCCCTGCGTGCCGGAGGCGACGATGCCCGCGTAGTCGAGCTTGCCGGCGCCGTCGAGCTTATACCCGAGCGTCGCGGCGTAAGTCTCGCCCTGCTTCGTTTTCGCCGTGAGAAGATTGTAAAACAGGCGCAGCGCGTCGCGCCGCGAGAGCTCGTCGCCCTTTTGTGCCGTCACATCCGCAAGCAGACCGAGTCCGCCGGCCTTGCCGAGCTGCGCCGCGGGGTAGGCCCCGGGGACGTCGGTTTTATCGTATCCGAGCAGACGCAGCAGCGCCGTCGCCGCCTCCTCTAGCTTGATGGGGTCGTCGGGCTTGAACGTGCCGTCCACATATCCCATGAACCATCCGTTATTGACGGCGACGGTCACGTAGCCGTACGCCCAGTGCGAGCTCCGGAGATCCCTAAACATGGAGTAGCCGGACGCGGAGCCGGCGCTGTCCTTATGTACCGACGCTACTGTCATCATCTTGCAAAACTGCGCCCTCGTCACGCCGCCGCCCAAGTCCATGTCGCCCTTCTCGTCGCCGACCATGATGCCGAGCGCCCGGATAATGTCCTCGGCGGAGCCGGCCTCGGCGGCGGAGTCCGCCGTCGCCGCGCCCGCCGTCGCCGGATACGCGGCGGCCAGAAACAGCGCGGCCGCCAGAACAGCCCCCATGATTTTTTTCATACCTTTCATATCACAATCCTCCCATTTTGCTTATTCGTAGCGCAGCGCGTCTATCGGGTTCAGGCGCGCGGCTTTTTTTGCCGGCAGATAGCCGAACAGAATACCGATAGCGGCGGAGACGCCGAAAGCGACCAATACGGCCGCCGTGGAGGGCGCCACGGCGAGGGCCTCGCCCGTCACAGCCGTCAGTACCTGCCTCGCCACCTTTGACAGTCCGTAGCCCGCCGCTATGCCCAAAGCCCCGCCTATGGCGCTCGTCGTGGCGGCCTCGATGACGAACTGCGACATTATATAGCGCTCCTTCGCGCCGAGCGCCTTGCGGATGCCTATCTCGCGCGTGCGCTCCGTGACGGACACCAGCATGATGTTCATTATGCCCACGCCGCCGACTACGAGCGATATGCCGGCAATGGCGGCAAGCACTATGATGACGATATTGAGCATCTGGCTCATAGTGGCAAGGAGCTCCGTCATGCTCTGCACACGGTACGCGTTGCTGTTGCCGAACACGTCGAGCAGCTCATCCTCTACTATCTTCTTGCTCGCCGCCGCCTCGTCCTCGGAGACCACGGTCAGGACATATGTGTTGATGGCGGAGCTGCCGAGGCGCGAGGCCGTGGAGTAAGGGATATACACGGCGTCGTCCGTGCCGCTCTCCTCGCTGTCCGCCTCCTCCGCCAGCACGCCCACGATTGTGAAATCCGCGCCCGCTATACGTATTTTTTCGCCCGCGGCGCCGCCGGGATAGTATTCGCTCGCGATATAGCTGCCCACGACGCACACGTTCGAGCGCTTGTCGACGTCCACGAAGTAGAGCCCTCGCCCCGTGGCGACCTCGTATTGCCTTATTCTGAAATAGTCCTCGCTCACTCCCGTGACGCTCGTCGAGTACGTCTCGCTGCCCGTCTTGACGGAGCCGTTAATGCCGAGCACGGGAGATACAAGCGACAGATAACCGGGGTTATCCTCCACGAGCTCGTACATCGCATCCGGAGAGACGGAGCGCGAGCTGCCGCGCCCGAACACGCTGACGTTGAGCGTGTTTGTCCCCATGCTCTGGAACTGCTCCACCATGTAATTACTCAACCCGTTGCCGATGCCCACTATCAATATGACGGCCATGACGCCTATTATTATGCCGAGCATCGTGAGGAACGCGCGCACCTTGCCCGCGGCTATATTTTTTATCGCCAGTTCAAACGATTCAAACGGATTCAAATTCCCGCCTCCTCACTCGGCCCGTCAAAGACAACGCGGCCATCCTCGAGCCGCACGATGCGCTGCGCCATGCGGGCTATTGAGCCGTCGTGCGTTATGAGTACGATCGTGTGGCCCTCGGAGTGCAGACGCCGCAGGATCGAGAGCACCTCGCGCCCCGTCTTTGAATCAAGGGCGCCCGTCGGTTCGTCGGCGAGTATGAGCGCGGGATTGCCCACGAGGGCGCGCGCTATCGAGACGCGCTGCTGCTGACCGCCCGAGAGCTGGTTTGGCCTGTTGCGCAGCTTGTCGCCCAGACCGAGCGACGTCAGCACCTCCACGGCGCGCCGCCTGCGCTCGCCCTTTGGGACACCCGAGTACATCAGCGGTATCTCCACGTTCTCGCGCAGATTCGCTTTCGGCAGCAGATTGTACTGCTGGAAGATAAAGCCGACCATCTCGTTGCGTATCTCCGCGAGCTTATTCTTGCCGAGCTCCCCGACGCTGCGCCCGTCGAGAATGTACTCCCCGGAGGTGGGCACGTCGAGACAACCTATTATATTCATGCACGTGGACTTGCCCGAGCCCGACTGCCCGACTATGGCGACAAACTCGCCGTGACGCACGGTCATGGTTATCCTGTCGGCGGCGCGCACGACGTTGTCGCCCATGTAGTAGTATTTCGACACCGAGCGAAACTCAATGAGTGGCTTAGCATCCATCCGGCTCACCCTCCGAACTGCTGCGTTCGCATTTGGCCGCCGCCCGCGCCGCCCGCGCCGCCCTGCGCCGGACGCGCCTCGAAGCTGCCCGGGCCGCCCACGGCAAAGCCCATGTCGCCGCCCGGCATCATGACGGCGGTTTCCGTCTGCGCGCGCGCGTACACTATCTCGTCGCCCTCCTGCAGGCCGGAGACTATCTCTATATAGTCGTCGTCGCTAACGCCCGTGACCACCTCGACAAGCTCGAAGCCCTCCGGCAGCGAGCGTATGTCGGTCAACTCCGAAATCGCGCCGCCGCGGTTGACTATGACCCGGTTGCCGCGCTGGACGGCCGCTATCGGCACGGCGACGGCGCCTTTTACGCTCTCGGTCACGATCTCGGCGTTTATGTTCATGCCCGGCAGCAGCCCGCCCGCGTCGTCTATCCGCACGGTGACGGGGTATGTGGTGACGCCGCCCGACGTCGCGCCCTGTATGCTAAGCTTTGTAACGACGCCCCGGAAGCTCTCGCCCTCTATGGCGTCGGCCGTCACGTTGACCTCCTGCCCGACCTCAATCAGCTTTATATCGAGCTCGTCGATGTTCATCGTGAACTCGAGATATGACATATCGTATATGGTACACAGCGACTTGCCCGCGCTGAGGGTGTCGCCCTCCTTAAACAGCTTCTCAACTATTGTGCCGCTTATGGGAGACGTTATTGTGAAGGAATCGAGCTGGTCGTATTGGTTTTGAAGCGCTATCTCCGCGTCGCGCACGGAGCGGTACGCGCTGTCTATCTGGTCGCCGAGCGAGGTGCTCGTGAGCGTGACTACCACGTCGCCCGCGCTCACCCAGTCGCCCTCCGACACATTCACCACGGCGACGTCGCCCGCTATCTCGGCGGTCACGTCCGATTCCGATTTATATTTGAACTCGCCCGGGGCGCTGCATTGAACGCCGCCGACCTCGGCCGACGCCGCGTGTCCCGGTGAGATACCGCCCGGATTTTGCACGTCTATCGTGACGTATCTGACGATGACGTTGCCGGAGAGCGCGCTATTAGTGTTGCCTATCTTGGCTATTACCCCGACGAGCGTCTCGAACGAATCCTCAAGCGTCACGACGGCCTCCTGACCGGCGTAGAAGTCGGCCGAGTCTCCGGCGAGGAAGGGTATATCAACCGTCATCACAGAGAAGTCGGCAAGGTGAATAATGGCCTGTCCGGGCGACACGCTGTCGCCGGGTTCGACGTCTACGGTGACGGCGTAGCCGCCGTTTTTCGATACGACGCCGAGCTTGTCGAGATTTTCGACTTGTCTGTCATAATTCGTGCGCGCGGAAGCGAGCGTCAGCTCGGCGCGCTCTATCGAATTTGACGTGCCGGAGCTGTCTATCGCGTACAGCACGGTGTCCTTTTCGACTATGTCGCCCTCGGAAAAATCGGCCGAGAGTATCTCGCCCTCGGCGAGCGTCGTCACCGTGTACGAATCGGCCGGTTGGAGCGTGCCGCTGCCGCTCAGCGCAGAGATTATGTCGCGCCGCTCGGCCGCGGCGGCCTGGTACACAGAGACCTCCGCGCCCGGGTCGGCCTGCATTCTGTTGTAGACGCGCAGTCCGACGAAGACCGCCGCCGCCAGTATCGCGGCGGTCACGATCCACCGCACGATGCGCCCTATCCGTCTGCGGCGCCTCGGCTTTGGCGGCGGCGCGGATGCGTCGTTCCGCAGCTCCGGCTCCGACGCCGGCGGAGCCGGGTTTTCCGGCGGAGACTCGATGCGCTCCGGCGCGGGCGCGCCGGGTTCTGTCTTAGCACTCATGTACGTTACCCCTTTCGGTATGCTAGTCGCCCGGGCGCGGGCGGCGCGAGGTTTCAAACGCCGCGCCGCGCCCCCGGTTCACCGCAAGTATACACCGCCGAAAGAGGGATTTTGTGGACATTTTATTAATATAGTGTGAAATAATTTATTTCACTTCGCTATGGCGCCGCCTCGAATAAATTCGTATGCACCCATTTTCGCTCTCTCGTTCTTTTCGCCTGTGGCGAAAGAACTACGTCCAAAACCGAAATGAAGCCCTCTCTTACAGACTCGACACGCATGCAGATTTTCTGTTATACTTACATCCCGTGGAGGTGTGATTATGACTGCCAATGAGATTCTGAAAACTGTGATGGAGAGGCCTGTATGAACAGCTTTTACACCGAGTCGCCGCTGTGGCACGAAAAAATCGGTGACATACATGCGCTTTTGGAACGCGTGAAGATAAGCGAGGAACGCTTCAGGGAGCAAAACGGAGACGTTCTGCGGCTGCGAAGGCTAAACCGCATTATGTCAATCCACGCCTCCGCCGCGATTGAGGGCAACAGGCTCACACTCAGTCAGGTGACGGATGTGATCAACGGCGTTCCCGTTTGGGGACCTCCGAAAGACATCAAGGAGGTACAGAACGCCTGGCAGGCGTACAACGGACTTGACGGCTACGACCCGTGGAATATTGAGGATTTGCTGAAAGCTCACTCGCTTATGACGAGTGAGCTTATCGGCGAGTCCGGCGCGTTTCGCTCGGTTGACGTCGCTGTCGTGCGCGGAGACGGCGTTGTTTTGCACCGTGGCGCGGCGCCGGCGAGCGTTCCGTATCTTGTCGCGGAATTGCTCGATTGGGGGCGCGAGAGCTTGACGCACCCGCTGATTAAAAGCTCCGCCGTTCACTTTATGCTTGAACACATTCACCCTTTCCGCGACGGCAACGGCAGAATCGGCCGGCTTTGGCAGACGCTTGTGCTGTCCAAGTGGAATCCGCTGTTCGCGTGGACGCCGATCGAAACGCTTGTGTATTACAACCAGGCGTTGTATTACAATGCCTTGCAGGACAGCCATTCGGGTGAGGTTGACTGCCGCCCGTTCATCGACAGCATGCTTGATATGATTGAAAACTCGATGTACAAGTATATTGACACAGCGACGGAGACGATTACCGACACCGGTGTCGGAATAAATGACGGAATAAATGACGGAATAAAAGAGCAAATACTTGACGCAGTGAAGAAATTTCCGACAATCACCGCCAAACAGCTTGCCGAGCAACTGCAATGCTCACCTCGAACAGCAGAACGCTATATCGCCGAACTTAAAGCCTCCGGCAAATTGCTCCGCATTGGGTCAAACAAAAGCGGGCATTGGGAAGTGAGGAATTATTGAAAATGTAAGAGAAACATATCGTGAATTGCTGCAAGTAGGATGTACCGGCTGCGCATACTGTATGCCATGTCCGGCGGGTATCGACATACCGGGGGCATTCAAGCAATTAAACAATTATCATATGTTTTCTAAATTAAGAGCAAAGATATATCATGGTTCGGGTGTCAAAAGTCCGTCTGACGATAAGCGCGCCGATTTTTTCGTCAGACTAAACAAAAAACGCAGCGAATACTTTGTGTATTCGCGAGGCTTTTTGTGACGTATGACGGAATAAATCGCCGCTTAGCGGTGGGCGTGACTTTTGACTCCCGAACCATCATATGGGTTTCGCGGGAATTCAGACAGAGGACAGAAAACCGCACTGGACGAGCGACTGCCGAAATTGTGGCAAGTGTGAGAGTAAATGTCCCCAGGGGATTCAAATAAGGACGGAGCTCAAAAAGGTGCAAAGGAATTTGGAGGGCGCGGGCGTAAAAACGGTGGCGAACATCGCCCGAAGGTTTATGAACAGATGAACGAATGTCACAGCACAATCGCGAAACGGAGCAACACCCGTCAACCCCATCAAACACAGAGCAATAACACATGGGGAGAAAACCACTTGTAATCAGGCGTATTTGCGAATATAATAGCCTATAGGTTACAGGCTAAGCCGCAGCGCAGATATGCTCAGGGAGGCAAGTCGGCTTACCGGGCTAACGCTCTGACGCGCAAAGCGCAAACAAAGCGCAATCAAAGTGCAGTCAAAGGGCAAATAAAGCGCAAAATAAAGCGCAAAATAAAGCGCAAAATAAAGCGCAAATAAAGTGCAAATAAAGTGCAATCAACGGGTGATAATTGCACCATAAATTGCACTTTAACGGAAAAAACCATCCTCGAATCATACATGGCCGATAACCCTGCGGTAACGCAAAAAGAACTGGCGGCGGCAATCAACCGCTCCGTCAGAAGCATAAAAACCGACATGGACAGCTTGCAGCGGCAAGGCGTTCTCATGCGGGAGGGCGCGCGCAAAAATGGCCGCTGGATCGTGAGGATGCCTGAATGAAAAGTGGGTCGGCGACACATAAAAGAGATTTTTCTATTATCCTTAAAAGATACCTGGATCCCGCGCTTGATTTCCGCGTCCGCCTGTTCAACGTGCTGGCGATTGGCGGTACAAGCATCAGCCTTTTGGTGGCAATCTTCGGCATGATTGTTGGCAGCGGAACCGTTAATGTTATCACAAGCCTGTGCCTCATGGCGCTGTCGTTCTCTTTGCTCACGTTTTCATACAAGACGGGGCGTTATCAGCTCTGTTACATGATCACGATCACCGGCATTTTCATGTGTCTGTTTCCGGTGTTGTTTTTTTCCGCCGGCGGCTATCACAGCGGAATGCCCGCCTTTTTCGTTTTTGCCGTGGCGTTTACCGTATTCATGTTGGAGGGCAATAAAGCCATTTTCTTCTCGATAGCGGAGCTTGTGCTGTATATAGCAATCTGCTTCATCGCGTTTGCATACCCGCAAACGGTTAACTTCTATACTTCAGAACAGGATGTGTTCGCCGACATCATCGTAGCGTTTACGGTTGTCAGCATAGTGCTTGGCATTTGCCTGTTTTTGCACTTTCGGCTGTATAACGAGCAACAGCGCAAATTGGACAGGCAAAACGATTTGCTTGCGGAAATCAGCCGCAGCAAGACCGAGTTTCTGGCCAACACTTCCCATGAGATGCGTACCCCTCTCACCGTCGTTTCCGTGAACGTGCAGACGGTGATGGGCATCCTGAAGCAGATGGGCGAAAGCGTGAATGACCCGGAGATCACAGAGCTGCTGGGCGACGCCCAAAGCGAAATCATGCGAACTGCGCGGATGGTGGGCGGGATGCTCACCCTGTCCTCCCTCCGCGAAAACACGGAAAAAAGCATGGTAGACCTGTCGGTGCTGTTGCGCAGCACGGCGGATATGTTACAGCTTGTGCTGAACAGGCGGGGGAACACGCTGGAGACGGATATCGCCGACGGCATGGCCGTTTACGCGGACGCGGACCTGCTCGCTCAGGTCGCTGTGAATATAATCCAGAACGCCCACGCCCACACCGCAAACGACATCCTGCGTCTGTGCGCGGCGCGGGACGGGGAGATGATCACCGTGTCCGTCGCCGATAACGGTTCCGGTATCGCGCCGGAGCTTCTGCCCCGCGTGTTTGAACGGGGCGTGAGCGGCAAGGACGGCGATGGCGGCGGCACCGGCGTCGGGCTGTTCCTCTGCAAAACCGTGGTGGAGTCGCACGGCGGCAGGATATGGGTCGAGAGCGAACCGGGCAAGGGCACGACGGTCAGCTTCACTTTGCCCGTCCATGCCGGGCAGATGGGAGGCTAAACATCGTGAACAAGCCGGAAAGCAACGGCAGACGCATTCTCCTCGTGGAGGACAACAAGAAAATCATGCGCGGCAACAAGCGGATGTTTGAATGGGAGGGCTATGCCATAGACGCCGCAGCCACGTTGGGAGAGGCCCACGCTGCCATAGATGAGAGCAGGCCGGACGCCATTGTGCTGGACATCATGCTCCCGGACGGCAGCGGGCTGGAGTTTATGCGGGAGCTGCGCGGCGGCTCGAAGTCCGGCATACCGGTGCTGCTGCTGACCGGGTTGGCCGGGCAGGAGGACGTCGTACGCGGTCTGACCCTCGGCGGGGACGATTACCTGACCAAGCCATACGACTTCCCTGTGCTGCTGGCACGGGTGGAGGCGCTGCTGCGACGGTCGGCGCAGGTGCCGGAGAAAATCGCAAAGGGCCGCCTGACGCTGGACGTGACAGCGGGTGCGGCGGCGCTTGACGGCAGGGACTTACTGCTGACCCAAAAGGAATTTGCCTTGCTGCTGTGTTTTGTTCAGAACGAAGAACGTTTTTTAAGCCCGGAATATCTCTACGAGAAGGTCTGGAAAGCTCCTATGACGGGCGACAGCGGCGCAGTCCGGAAAACCGTCAGTACCATGCGGGGCAAAATCAGGGGCAGTGGCTGGACGGTGGATTGGTCAAAGGGCGAGGGGTACTGCTTCGAGAGGGAGTAGAGCCGAATAAATTCGTTTGCAAGCGCGAAGCCGTGACAAACGAAATGATTCATTCAGGGGCAGGTGTTACGATTATCGGACACCTGCCCCTTTTTCATTTCCCATAGAGTAAAATCTAACGAGTGCAGACTAAATGATTCTTATAAGGAGCAAGGCCTCGTATGAAAATGCCGTTTTATATAATCGGCAGCTTTGTCTTTGTGAGCATAGCCCTCAGTGTGACGCTGATCCTGTATTTGCGCATGTACAACCGGCGACAGCGGGATTTGGAGGCGGCGTGGCAGGAGGCGGTAAAATACGCGGACGCAAAAAGCGCGTTTCTCGCGAATATGAGCCACGAGCTTCGCACGCCCATAAACGTCATGCTGGGCATGAACGAGATGATCCTCCGGGAAAGCGACAGCGATACGATCAAAAGCTACGGTCTTAATATCAAGGACACCGGCAAAACGCTTCTATTCCTGATCAACAATATCCTGGACGTATCGCGGATTGAATCGGGAAAGCTGGAGGTGATAGAGGAACGCTATCAGACGACCGATCTGATAGGCGACCTGTCCCTGACGGGCGCGGAGCTGGTCGGCAAAAAAGGTATACGGTTTGAGGTGGAGGCGGACGAGTCGCTGCCCCGTATGCTGTCCGGCGATTTCATCCACATCAAACAGGTCGTGGCCAACTTTTTAAGCAACGCCGCGAAGTACACCAAAACGGGCAGCGTCACTCTGGCCTTCTCATCCAAGACGGGCGAGCGCCCGGACGCGTTTTTGCTCCGCATTTCGGTAACCGATACGGGCATCGGTATCAAGCAGGAGAATATCCCTTTCTTATTTGACGCCTTCACGCGGGTCGATTTGCCCGCCAACCGCAACATCGAGGGTACCGGCTTGGGGCTTGCCATCGCGAAGCAGCTCACCGAGTTGATGGGCGGGAAGATCCATGTGGCAAGCGTGTGGGATAAGGGCAGCGCTTTTTCTGTGGAGCTTCCGCAAAAAATCTGCGACGCGGCGCCCATTGGCAAAAATCCGGACCTTGCGGCTTCCAAAGAGAATCCCGCGCGGGAGGGTTCCTTCATCGCGCCGGGCTGCGGTGTCCTCGTGGTGGACGACAACAGGGAGAACCGGCACGTCATCCGGCTGCTTCTCGCGCGGACGATGCTGCGCGTGGATACGGCGGAGAGCGGCGAGGAGTGCCTGGAGGCGGTCAGAAGCAAGCGCTACGACGTGATCCTGATGGACTACATGATGCCCGGCATGGACGGGATAAAGACCCTGTCAGAGCTGCGAAATATCCCCGGCTTTGACACGCCGGTCGTGGCGCTCACCGCCAATGTGATGGCGGATACAAGGCAAAGCCTGTTGGACGCGGGCTTTTGCGAGTATCTGTCCAAGCCTGTGATGTGGCGGGATTTGGAGGCGGCGCTGCTTGCCGTACTGCCCGGGGAATACGTCACGGGGAGCACGGTTCGTTCCGGCGATATTCTGTCGGACGAAGTGAAGGGCGAGCTTAGACGGGAATTATCAAATTACAGCGTCGCTCTGGACGACGGCCTGCGTTATTTAGGCGGCGACCTGCTCCAATACGGCAAGTTGGCGACCCTTTTTGAGAAAAACTGCGAGGAAGGCATGGAGGAGATCCGCGCGCTTGCCGAAGAGAGGGGCTTCAAGCGCATGAAATATTTTGTGCACTCCCTCAAAAGCAAGGCGCGAGCCGTAGGCGCGAACAATCTGTCCGCCTCCGCCGCCAAGCTGGAGGGCCTGTGTGAATCGGAGGACAGCGCGTACATATCAATCCTGCTGCCGGTACTGTACCACGAGTGGCGGCGAACGCGCGACGGGATGGCCGTGCTTGCCGCCAGACTAAAGGACATTCTACCGGAGGAGACGCAAACGGACGAGCCACACGCGGGGCTTGACGCACTGCGGGCGCTGCTCCGGTATAACCGGCAGCCGGACGCGTTGGAAACGCTGGAACGATTGATGGCCACGGCCGTCACGCCGGAAGAGACAGGCGTCCTCAGGGAAATATGGCGAAAGGTTGACAACGTGGAGTTTCGGGAAGCGGAGAGGCTGCTAAGCGCGCTTATGGGAGGTGTGACCGTGTGAAGGAAAAATATGCGGTTCTGATTGTGGACGACGACCCCGCGCTGCTCAAGATGGCGGGAGAGCTCCTGCGCGGCAATTACGATGTGAGCTGCGTAAAATCAGGCGACGAGGCGCTTACGCTGCTCACGACGGATTACAGTCCCGACGTCATCCTGCTGGACGTGGATATGCCGGGCCTGAGCGGCTTTGAAACGCTGCCTTGTCTGCGGGAGATAGAGGGCGCCCGGGATATTCCTGTCATATTCCTCACCGGGGTAAAAAAGCCGGAGGCCGAGCTGAGAGGGTTTTCTGCCGGCGCGGTGGACTATATCACCAAGCCCTTTGTAAGGGAGATACTGCTGGCGCGGCTGAAGGTTCATTCGGAAAATGGCAGGCGGCTCAGGCAGAGCGAGGTTATAAAACGCGACGGACGGATAGACGATGAAAAGTTTGAGCGGCTGGCCGCCGATCTGAACGACACCGAGAGAAAAATGCTCAGACTGATCGCGCTCGGCTACACCAATCAGGAGATCAGTGATTCTCTCCACTATACCTATAATTATGTAAAAAAGGTTGCGGGTACGATATATGAGAAAAAATGCGTCAGCAAAAGAAATGAACTGAAAAAGCTGATGATGTAGTATTTCGTTTGCAAGCGCTTCGCGCTTACAAACGAGATGCGAGGGTTGGATCTCGCCGTGCGCGGCTCGCAGAGTGTCAGTAGATGGAAATGAATTCCATCTACTGACGGAGATATAACAATTTTTGCTCAGTCGCACGGGGCGCGCTTCGTCGCAAAAATTCTTTTCGCCACAGGCGAAAAGGACGAGAGTGCGAAGATGTCGCGCTTCTCCGGCATTTTTTTGGGTTTTAGTAAAAAGGTTACTTTTAGCGTGTTCCTATTGGTCAGGGTAAATGATACATTAGAGTGAGAATGTGTGCAAACGAAATTATTCTTCAGGCACAATGAAAAGAGGGCGATTTCGTGATATGGCCTGTAAAGAAACCAACGGGCAGCATCCACTACGTCGCCGCGCGTATCGTGAGGATCACGTCAGACGAGGCGGGCGGCGAGCTTTTTGTGCGTGTGGTCGTCGAGAGCGGGGAGGAAAAAGAGATTGTCTACGGGGGGATGTATTACAGTCAGCTTGACAAAAGCTCCGAGGGGCAGACGATTGTCTTGGTCACAGAGATTACACCGGAGGAATTAGGACAGCCGAAGCATCGTATTGCTGCGGTCCGGCTTTATGAGGAATGCGGGGCGGATGATAAATTCATCCGCGATATGTACCGGCGCGGGAACCGGCTGTATATCCATTTTACGGAAAACGGAGGGGAGTACATTGTATTGGCGAAGCGGATGATGATGAGCGAAGCGCGCGACCGGAATGGAGGCGACAGCAGTCGCGGTCATTAGGTACACACGAAATTACTAATTTATGAAGGGGTTGTATATTGTGGATCAGGATAATAAGAATTCGTCAGGGGCGCCGTCCTCCGACACTACATCTGCGCTATTTGTTTCAGCGCGCAAAAAACAGCTTGAGCAGCAGGAGACGGAACGCCGCGCAAAGGAAAAAGAAGAGCAGCGTATAGCTGCCGAGGCGGAGGTTCGCCGCCTCGAACAGGAAGTAGAGGAACGCAAACGCAGGGTCGAGGAGGAAGCCGCCGAGCAGAAAAGGCAAGCCGAGGAGGAGACCCGCCGGATCGCCGAGGAGGCTCGCGCGAAAAATGCCGAGGCCGCGGCCAACCCCGACGCGGTGCTGGGGGCACCCGCTGCAAAGTCGAAGCTGCCCGGCCTGAAGCTCCCCCGGGCGGCGGCGTCATCCTCCGCTTCACCCCCGCCGTCCAACCCGACATCTCCACCCGGCGGCGGGGCGCAAAAGCCCGCCATGAACAAAAAATTGCTGCTGATCATCGGCGGCGCCGTATTAGCCGTGCTGGCGATTGTGATTGTGATTTTCGCCGTGACGGGCGGCGGCCCTGCGACTGAAGACGATGTTCTGGACATCCTGTATGAATACGACGTCGCGTACTACATGGAAAATGGCTACGAGATATGGTACGGCTTTTTTGACGACGCGGAGCGGGTGCAGACCGCGGAATATTTCCTCAGTGTGCTGAAGGATCTGGGCGAAAAAGTGTCGGGCTTTAACAAAAATTCGTTGACGTCGGCAATCAATGAGCTTTACGATGAGGGCTACGACATGAGCATGTGGGACACGCTTTGCTACGTCACCGAAATTGACGGTTCGTATTACGTAGACCTGTTGTACGACGACTCATACGACGACTCGTACGACGAGCTGCCGGAGGACGAGGAGTATGATCCCGCGATGTCCGAGGAGTATGAGGTGTACACAAACGACGAGCGCGGAATCGAATTTTACTATCCGCCGAGCTGGATTGTGACAGACGTCGAGGACAGCGAGACGAGCGCCTATGTGGCTCCGATTATGCTCACAGACGGCAATGTGTCTATGCTCGTATTCAATTACTCGGGCGAATACAGTGATTTTCTTGAGGCGGAGGACTCCGAGTTTGAGGACCTTCTCACAGAATTCGCCGAAGACACGCTGGAGGATCTGGGCAGCGCGGACGGTACTGTGACAGACGTCAGCTACCAAGAGTACGATGAATACGAGGATGGCTCAATGGATCAGGTGCTCTCCTTCGTGCTGGACGACGTCAGTTGTTTCGCGGCTCTCAGGGCGTTTGCCGACGGAACCGCATACGGCGTCTTTGTCGCAGGTCTCGACGAACAGCAGCCCACAGAAATCATAGATGCCGTAAACACGATAATCGACTCGATTTTTGTCAGTCAATAGAAGGGAGGAACCGCATGAACCTGTTGATGACAGTTATATTTGAGAACGGCTTTCAGGAAATCTATCTGCCGGGCGTGAACAACAAAACGGTGCCCACCGAAATCCGGCCCCATATCAGCGGTTGGCGTGAGGATATCACCCTGCCGCTGGAGGTTTGGGACGATGTGTGGAGCTTTTCCGGCAGCAAGCAGTTCGCCGTCACGCAAAACGAGCATCCCGTCGATAAAGTGGAGCTGAAGCCCGGTCTGCTGCTCAACTGCGTGATGAGCGGCGACGGGGAAACAGTGTTCTCGGTCACAGTGGACGAGGTAAACGACGGCAACACACGGTTCGGCAAATACTTTTACGATCCGGCTGTCGCGCCGTGGGTCACCATCGGCAGCGGCGACGGCAACCTGATCCGCTACGGAAATCAGTTCTGCTCGCCCAAGCACGCGGAGATAATATTCGAGGACGGGCGGGCGAAGGTCAAGGACCTGGGCAGTGTCAACGGCACCTTTGTCAACGGCCGGATGCTGTCCGGTGAGCGCGCGCTCCTCTACGGCGACGTCGTGTATATCATCGGGCTCAAGATCGTCTATCTGGGCAACGTGCTGGCGGTCAACAACCCGAAAGGCACCTGCGCCGTGGACGACCTCAAGCTCAAGCCCATACATATTGAAGCCACCGGCGATGAGGATGAGCACGAGTATGAGGCGGAGGAAACCTATTTCCTGCGCACGCCCAGAAAGCTTGAGAGCCTGGACGACGAGACCTTTGTCATTGAGAAATGCCCGCAAAAAAACCAGCAGAAGCGGCAGCCTGTAATCTTCACCATCGGGCCCTCGCTCACCATGATGCTTCCGATGTTGGCGGGCGTTATGATGATGGGCGGCGACGGCGCTTCACTAGTCAGCGGGCTGATAATGACAGTCGGCGCGGCTGTCATCGGCGGCATGTGGGCGCTGCTCAACATCCGATACCAAAAAAAGGAGGAATTGGAGACCGAACAAGCCCGTGCCACCGGTTACACCGACTATATCGCCAAAATCGCGCAGCGCATCTCGGAAAAAATCGAATACAACCGAGGTGTTTTGTACCGAATGTTCCCCTCCAGCAAGGATGTGACGGATTTCGCGGCGACAGCCAGCCCCCGTCTGTGGGAAAAAAGCAATACTCACGATGATTTTCTTTCGATCCGTTTCGGGCTGGGCGATATCCCCTCCCCGAACCGGATTGAGGTACCCAAAGAGCAGATGATGACCGAGTACGACCCTCTCAACGACAAGGTTGAGGAGATTCAGGCGGTCATGGCCACGTTGAAAAATGTGCCGGTGGAGCTCTCCGCTTACGGGAACCGGATGATCGGCGTGGTCAGCCGGGACAGGAGCCGGGTACTGCACCTCGGGAATCTTATCAGCGCGCAGATCGCGGGCCTGTATCCCTACACCGACGTCCGCCTGTGCTACGTCTATCCAATGCGGGAGACCGACGAGTGGAACTACACGCGGTTCCTGCCGCATACCTGGACGCCGGACGGCAAGCTGCGAATGCTCGCCAGCGACAAAAAATCGGTGGGCGACGTGATGTACCATCTCTCCACTGTCATCCGGGAACGGCTGGAAAAGGAGCCGTCCGATCAGGACGACGACACGGCCAAGGTGCTGCCGCATTACATCGTAATTGTGGCGGATTGGTCGCTGGTGGAGGATGAGCCAATCGCCAAATACCTGATGAACCCGCTGCCGGAGATTGGGATTACCGCCGTATTCCTCACCGATGCGCTCGATAAGCTGCCCTCCGGCTGTACCGCCATCGTGCAGGACGACGAGGAGAACCGCGGCTTCTACTCCACATCCGGCGCGTTCCCGCAGCGGGAAAATGTCGCTTATGACGAGATCACAACAGATGAGGTCGAACGGTTCACAAGGAGTCTGTCCAACTTCCGGGTGCGGGAGCTGGGCGTTTCAACCGCCATCCCCGACGTGCTCACCTTCCTTGATATGTACAAGACCTCTAAGGTGGAGGACCTCGATATGCTCCACAAGTGGCTGGAAAACCGCACCTACGAGAGCATGAAGAGCATGGTCGGCTACAAATCCGGCAATCAGCCGCTGTTCCTCGATATCCATGAGAAGTACCACGGCCCACACGGCCTTGTGGCCGGCACCACCGGCTCCGGTAAATCCGAAACCCTGCAGAGCTACATACTGTCTCTTGTGGTCAACTACCATCCCCATGAGGTGGCGTTTATCCTGATCGACTACAAGGGCGGCGGCATGGCCCAGAGCTTCCTCGGTCTGCCGCATCTCAGCGGCGTCATCACAAACCTCGGCGGCAACGCCACAAACCGCGCGCTGCTCTCCATCAACGCCGAGATCAAATCCCGCCAGCGCATCTTCAACGAGTACAAGGTCAAGCACATCGACGCGTACATCGAGCTTTACCGCTCCGGCGTCGCCACCGAGCCCATGCCCCATCTGCTCATTATCGCCGACGAGTTCGCCGAGCTCAAAAAAGAGCAGCCCGATTTTGTGCGGGCGCTGGTTTCGGCGGCGCGCGTGGGGCGTTCTCTCGGCGTCAACCTGATTCTCGCGACGCAGAAGCCCAGCGGCGTAGTGGACGACGAGATATGGTCGAATACGCGCTTCCGTCTCTGCCTGCGCGTCGCCGACAAGCAGGATTCCGCCGAAATGCTGAAAAGACCCGACGCGGCGTTCATCACCGGCACGGGGCGCGGCTACTTCCAGGTCGGCAACGACGAAATCTTCGAGGAGTTCCAGTCCGGCTGGTCGGGCGCGGAGTACGAGCCGCATATCCCATTTACCGGCGACCGCAACGCCACGGTGGAGCTCATCAACCTGATAGGCAAATCCGGCGTGCCCAAAAAGAAAAAGGAAAAGAAATCCGACAATATCGCCAAGGTCACACAGCTTGACGCGGTGGTGAAGTACGCGGCCAAAATCGCGGAGGAAAACGAGATTCCGGCCATTAAGCAGATATGGATGCAACCGCTGCCCGCGAAGCTCTATCTGGAGGAGCTCGCCGAAATTGCGAAGCCCGAGGGCTTTTCGCTGCTGCTGCCCATCGGTCTTGTGGATAATCCCGAGGGCCAGAACCAGTACCCCGTTGCGGCGGACTTCCTGGCCGACGGCCATCTGCTCATCTGCGGCGCGGGCGGCGCGGGCAAAACAACGCTGCTGCAAACGCTGATCTACAGCGCCGTCACACGCTATACGGCCAAAGAGGTCAACCTCTATATCGCGGACTTCAGCAGCCGCACAATGGCCGTGTTCGGCAGCCTGCCCCATGTCGGCGGCGTGCTGTTCGAGGGCGACGACGAAAAGCTCGCGGATGTGTTCGAGCTGCTGCAAAATACGCTGGCCCGGCGCAAGAGCGAGTTCTCGCAGCAAGGTATCGGCTCCTTCAAGGAATATGTGACACAAAAGGACGACTGCCCGGCCATCCTCTTTATGATCGACAATTATGTGGCGTTTATCGAAAGCTACGACCAGTACGAGGACGCACTGGCGCAGATCAGCCGCGAGGCGGCAAGCTACGGCATCTATCTGGTGCTGACCATGAACAACTCGGGCGAGCTGCGCAGCCGTATCAGGCAGAACTTCGTGAGTGGCATCGCGCTGCAAATGCCGGACAAATTCGAGTATGAAGCTGTTGTGGGCGACCGCACAGAGATCGTCCCCGAGGGGCGCACAGCTGGGCGCGGGCTCATCAAGGCGCCGCTACCGGTGGAGTTTCAGGTCGCGCTTTGCGTGCGTGAGGACGAGGGGCTGTCCCAGGCGCAGACGCTGCGGCGCAGGTTCGCGGCCATCAAGCCGGACGACGGCGCGGGCGTCAAAAAGATCGGCGACAAGCTCGATTCCCTTAGCTATGAGGCGCTCCTGAACCGGTCCGATGTGAAGGGACTGGACAAAAATACAGTGGTGCTCGGGCTGGGCGTTGAGGAAGCGAAGCTCGTCACTCTCAATCTCGACGACGAGTTCTGCTACAGCGTCGGCGGTTCCGGCGGCAGCGGCAAAACAAATCTGCTGGTGGCGATTGCGAGTCAGGCGAAGCAGAAGGGCGCGAGGCTGTACCTGTATGCCGATGAGGGCGGTATTCTGGAGACAATGGGTATCTTCGACAGGGCTGTCCACAGCGACGCGGCGCTGTTCGAGTTGATGGAGGATGTGCTTGTGCCTGAATTTTCAGAGCGCAACGGCATCGTGGCCGACGCCCGCGACGCGGGCGAAAGCGTCGAGGACGCGCTGCGCGGCCACGACCGGATTATCCTCATCATCGACGACATGAGCGCTTTCATACGGGCCGTCTACAGTCCGAACATGGACATGAGCGGCTTCCTCGAGGTCGCGCTGGAAAAGGGACGGCAGCACAAGATCCAGATATTCGCGGCGATAACGCCCGACGACTACGCCGACATGGCGCGCTACGCCTGTATGCGCTCCTTCGCGGGATACGGCCGGGGCGTGCATCTGGGCGGCATGTTCGACCAGCAGGGCATATTGCGGTTCGAGCTGTCCGCCGCCGATCAGGTTCGGCAGCTTCCCGCGGGTGTGGGATACGCGGCGGGAGAGGGCGGAGCGGCTGTGAAGCTTATTACACCGCTTACGAAGGAGATGGCCGTAAAGGAGGACTTGACCATATGAGCAAGATATATCTGGAGGTGCAGGCGCCCGGCAACGCAAGGACCTACGAGTTTTCCGCCGACAACGCTATGACCGTGGGCAAGGTGAAAAAGCAGTTCATTGGGCAAATTTCAGCGGTGGAGAATCGGGACATCTTCTCAAAGGACGAGGGCGTGCTGTTTTGCTCCAAGCAGCTTGGAGGGCTGTTGCAGGATCAGGAGATTCTGGGAGAGGTCGGAGTGAAAAGCGGCGACACGATCATCCTGTTGTGAAGCGGCGGCGGCTCAGGTTGTGAGGCGCCGGAGACAGACGGCGGTAAGAACCGGAAAATCCGGGAAGCTGCCGGCTAAATCCGGGAATGAATTTGCGTTCATCGGGTCAAGCGGCATGGCATGGCTTGGGCGAGAGCGGAGAAGAAAGGGTGAATTACATGGCCGATTTGTCCAACGTGGATTCCGAGAAGATTCTTAGCGTGGCAAGTCAACTGGACGGCATCGTGAATTCTATGGCGGCGCAAATGCGCAAGGTCGTGGACGCGGTGGCAAATCTCGACAAAGGATGGACCTCGCCGGTCAAGGCGGAATTTATGAGCCGGTATCGGCGGGACGAGGAAGCGATGAGCGAGATGCTGGCCCAATACAGCGAAATCAGCGTACAACTGCGGGAGACGGCAAGCGATTTCGACAAGACCGAAAACGAGATTATGAGCGGCGTTTCGGCGCTGAAATGAGGTGAGCGCGAGTGGCTACAGACAATCAAAACGTAATTGACACGAAATTATTCGCCTCTACGGCGGACGCGGTCGCTAACGCCACAAAGGAGTTGAACCGCCTGTTCGGAGATTGGAACAAGGCGATGAACACTCTGCGCGGCGCCTGGCAGGGCGACGTATCCGACGACATCAAAAATACCGTAGAGCAGGTGCAAAAGAGCTCCGCCGATCTTGCCACGGCCCTGGGCGGTTATCCGGTGGCGCTGCGGGAGATCGCGGGCATTTATGACAAGAGCGAAAAGAACATCCAGGAGACCGGTAAGTCCCTCAAATTTGAGCGGACGATGCGGTAAGGAGGCGGGGTATGGCAGCGATAAAGTTCGATTACAACCAGACGGTGAACCAGGCGAAGCAGCTTGACGAGCTTGCGAATGACATGCAAAACGTGTGCGTCAAAAAAATGACTGAAATTGCGGGCAATGTAGAGGCGTCCTGGACCGGAAACGCCGCGAAGGCGTATCTCAAGTACATTCGCGGCGTGCAGGACGATTTGGGGAAAAAGGCGAAATATCTGCGGGATACCGCCGAGTTCCTGCGAAGCGCCGCCAAGAAGATGCGGGCGGCGGAGGAGGCGGCAAAACAGGCCGCCGTGAATATTTGAAAGGGTGTGAAAATATATGGCGACAACAACGGTAGACTTGCAAAAAATGAAGAACGTCGCGAGCGAACTGGATAAAATCCACGCGAATATAACGAATCAGATCAAAAAGCTGGGTGAGTCCGTGGGCAGCCTCGAAAAACTCTGGAAGGGCGATGCGGCGCAGGCGTACCAGAGCGCCTACAGACAGAACGCCAGCAATTTCTCACAGCTCGCGGCGGCGATCAAAAACTGCTCCACTTCCCTGACGACGATTACCACCACCTACGGAAAAGCCGATACTGCCGCCGCCGAGGCAATCAAATCCAAAATGGGAGGTCGCAAATAATGGCTACACTACAAATTCAGGCCGATCCCGCCCAACTCCGTAAGCTGGGCGGAGACATCGGCGCCTGCCACAAGAGCTTGCGCAGCAATCTGCAAACCTCGAAAAGCCAGGTCGATTCCCTGAAGGGCATTTGGACAGGCGACGCGGCCACGACCTTTGCCGCCAGCTTCCAAACGTTGCTGAATAAGTGCGATGAAAGCCTCCAGACCGTGGCGAGGTTGGAAAACGCGCTGTACGAATCCGCCGACGCTTACGAGCGCAACGAAAAAGCTGTGCAGAACGAGGCGTCGAAGATGCCTAAGCTGCCAAACAACACGATGCGCTGAGGAGGGGGCTATATGGCTACCTACAAGGTTTCATACAAAATGCTGGCAAAGCAGGGCGAGGAGCTAAAGGCCGCCGCCAAGCTGGTGGACGGGTACGCGGAGCGCGTGACCCAAGTACGCGGCAAGCTGGGCGAGGATCAGATGCTTGCCGAGGTGCGAAGCAATCTCAGCAAGCTGCAAACCCAGCTCGGGGAATCCCGCGTGATTCTCAACACGGCGGGCGAGCTCCTCACAAAAACCGTAGGGACATACACGACAACCGAAACGCGGCAGGTCAAAAAGGTGGACAGCCTGAAAGCCCATAATCGGGATTTCTATAAAAACCCGGTGGTTGTCGCCTCGGCGGGCGGCGCGACAGCGGCAGCGGCAACGGGCGCAGGAACCGGAGCGGGCGCGGGCGCGGGCGCCGCAACGGCGGGTGCGGCGACGTCAGCGGGTGCGGACACACCAGTGGCAACCACCGTCAACTATACCGAAACCAACACGGTCAATTATACGCAAGCCACAGTGGTGACGGATTCCTCGGTTTCTTCTCCCATTCCGGATGGGCAATCCGCGCCTTCGCCGGTGAACACCGCCGCTGCTGTTTCCACTCCCGCCGCGGCCGCGAAGGCGGGTGCCGGCAATGTCGCCGGCATGGCGGCAGGCGTGGGCGCTGCCGGCGGCGTGCTTGGCGTGGGCGGCGTTCTCGGCGCAAAGAAGCTGGCTGACAATGCCAAAAAGAACAAAAAACAGCAGCCAGACGCCGTTGGGAAATCCGAAGCCGGACCTCCCGGCGTGCAGAAGCCGGATACGCCCGGTAAATCCGACGACTATGATCCCGAGGCGGAGCTGGCCGCCGCCCTTGAACGGGTACGCAGGCTGGAGGAAGAGGGCCAGTAAGTCGTAAGGCGACCTTCCAAAATGTCAACGATCGGGGGCAGATGTTACGATTATCGGACACCTGCCCCTTTTTCATTTCTCATGGTGTATGATGCCGTAAGTACTGCCACAAACAGCTTATGCGAGGAGACTTTGGGAGAGGTTTTAATATGGACAATAAAGCGCATGATCATCCGGAAGGACCGTATATCACCGGCGTCGGCGCGCTGGACGGCGACTGCTTCGACGTCAATCTGTCCAATGGGCACACAATTCTGCTGGAATTGAAAGAACACCTGGACGAACCGGCTTTCGCCGCGATCGTGAAAAGCGGGGCGTTCTGCAAGCCCAAGACAGATGGGACGCGGGTCTATTGGGACGACGGACCGTCCATCACCTTTGAGGACTTGATTAAAATGCTCACATCAGACGGACAGGACAAGCAGACAGACGGGGAGGTGCATCTATGAGGAGACGGGGACCGGGCTCAATCGCGCCGGCCGCGCTCGTTTTGATTACTCTGGCGCTCTTGTTATTGGGGTGTAACACCGGCGCGAACACAGAGACAGGCGGCGGCGGCGGAGAATCTGCCCCGACCACGCCGGGCGCTTCACCTGAAAATAGCGCGGCGGCCACACCAAGCGATACCACTCCAAGCGACGCACCCGGCGATGAGCCGGCGTACTGGGACGGCTTCAATTTCGGGCCGAACCTCTCCTACGCCGAGGAATACGAATATCAAGGCGACCCCGGGGAATACATGAATCCCGCCGAAGCCGCGAAGCTGGTGTTCGACGATTGCAAGCGCAATGGATATATCCCCGAATACAGCGATGAAACAGAGTATCGGATGGTTCTGGTTGATCTGGCGGACTTTGAAGGCGAAGAATGTTATGTGTACCGTCTGGACGTGGATGAGCCGACCGGCACAATCGGCGCGGCCTATGCCTATGCTTATCAGCGCGGCATCATCTATATGCAGGGTTTAGGCGGTCAATGGGTACCGCTGACCATAGACGACGGCGACTATGGAGAAGAAGATAATGACTGAATTGAAAGGGGAATTTATTATGAAAGAGTCAGTAAAAAGAGTTCTGGCAATGCTGCTTATGGCGTCACTTGTCTTGTCTCTCGCGGCCTGCGGCGGGAAAGACGGCGAATCCGTCTCCGACAAGGCGACAATCACCGCTGAAGTGAGTCCGAATGGGGAAAATACGAGGTCCGGTGACGGAAACGGCGAACCCGTCTCCGACGAGATGACGACCGCCGCTGAAGTGAACCCCAATGTTGACAGCCTGTTCCAGTATCAGCCGCTTCTGTTGGAAATGCTGGTGAACGAGGATGTCGTCATAGAGACTGAGGACGACGGCATAACATTGACATCGTCCGCCGGGAACGCGGGCATTAACATCACGATGTTCCCCGGCGTGCAAAACCTGGGCAAAGTGGTGGAGCTTATCCCCGGCATTATTGAAAGCCAGTGGGGGGTATCCGATGCGGAAATAACCGACGGATATTTGTTCGGCGCGAAGGCAAAGCGCGCAACGTCCGCATTTGTAACGGCAGACGGCGCAACGGGAGTGGGCAGCGTCTCCGCCGCAATAGCGAACCAATCGCTGTATCTATTGACGCTCATGTTCGCCGACCAAATGTCCCCAAGCGAGGGCGAGTTGTTTATCAACCTTGTCGCGTCGCTGAACGTGCTTGTCCCGAAAGAGGTGGACCAAACCGCTAAGACCGCCAAATACGAGACCAAATACCCCACGGCGCCGCCCGCCCCGCAGACTGCGGAAGTAAAATCTACGCCCGCAACGCAGTGGGAATATCTGCCATATTATTACTACAGCGACCCGGGCGATTACTTACCGGATTATTTTTATGAGCCGGATTACAACTACTGGAGCGACCCCGGCGATTACTGGAGTTGGGGCTGGGACGACGACTCCGACTGGTATTTTTACGATGAGTACAGCGATTATTACGAGTACGAGTATTATGAGAGCTACGACGACTACTACGACGAGGACTGGTACGACTACTACAGCGACTACGATCCCTACGACGAATATGACTACTACGACGAATACCTGACCGAGGAATACGGTTACGGAGAGGACTACGCCGACTACTACGACAGCTATGACGAGGCCAGCGGCACTTACTTCGACAGCGGCGATTACTACGACGATTACCTGACCGAGGAATACGGTTATGGAGACGACGACGCCGAGTACTACGACAGCTATGACCCCGACACCGGCACTTACTACGACTCCGACGATTACTCCGATTATGACGACAGCGATTACTATGACGATTACGAGGACAGCGGCGATTACGGGGACTACGGCGATTACTACGACGACAGCGGCGATCTCTACGTCGACGGCGGCGATTACTACGACGAATGGTAACGGATATTGCCCGCCGAAAAGACGGCGGGCAGTCCTAATTGATTGACGAGCAAGGCGAATACTTCTATTTAGAGGATTGGTAAGGGAATGAGCAAGATAAAGAAATTTGAAGAGGAGTGTGCAATATGAATCTTCTGGTACCGATAATAATTCTAATAGCGTTTTTGTTTGGTATTGTATGTTTATTCAGGCTGCTGTCCAAAAAAAGGAATGCTACGAAGCGGAAGCTACTGGACTTGAAGGTCGGTTTTGTAAACGAGATGTTGTCTGAAATTTTTGAGGATGTCGAATACAATGCGAAAAGGTGTATTGACATCCAAACGATGAGAGACGCCGAGCTGATTGACGGCTGGGACAGATTCACCGAAAGCAGCGCATTCGACACGACCTTAGATTTCACCGGTTCCGATTATTTCAAAGGTAAATATAAGGGCTGCGAGGTTGAATGCTGCGATTTTGGCGTTACAAAAATTACGAAGAAAACTGAAACCGACTCCGACGGCAAAGTAACGGAGAGAAAAGAATACGAGCTGCTCTTTAAGGGGCAGTGGATGATTTGCAAGCTGCGAAAGCCGGTGCCGCACAAGGTTCGTATCCGCGAAGCTGCGGACAGGGCGACACTTTCCCCGTTAAGACTTTTCGCCGGGGATCAGAGCCGGGTAAAAAAAGGCGACGTGGAGACGGAAAACGCCGCTTTTAACGCGAAGTTTCAAATCTTGGGCGACGGCCACAGCGCTTTTTTGATATTGACCCCGCATTTTATGGAGTTTGTATTATCAGCCGACAGCAAGGCTGACGGCAGGACAATGCTCTGCTTTTGGGACGACCGGGTTCATATCGCTATCTTCAACAGGAGAGACCTTTTTGAGGTGAAAAGGAAGAAAGAGCAAAAAAATATTCCGGCGCTGAAGGAGCGGCTTAAAGGTGAGCTAAAATACTTGACCGACATTTTAGACGAGCTGTTCCAAAACGACAATCTATTTTAACATTCGTTTGTCACGGCTTCGCCGTAACAAACGAGATACGAAGGGATGGATCTCGCCGTGAGCGGCTCGCAGAGTGTCAGTAGATGGAAATGAATTCCATCTACTGACGGAGATATAACAATTTTTGCTCCGTCGCACGGGGCGCACTTCATCGCAAAAATTCTTTTCGCCACAGGCGAAAAGAACGAGAGAGCGAAATCAGAATACTATGCAACTATCTTTTTGGGAAGGAGTAAGTTATGGAGGGTGTAATTATTATTGCCGTCGTCGTCGTTATTCTGATTTTGATTCCGATAATTTGGTGGATTTCCACAAGCAACGGGTTTAAGCGCAAGTCAATCAAAATCAGCGAGGCGTTGAGCGGTATCGAGGTCGCCCTTACCAAGCGGTATGATGTGCTGACTAAAATGCTCGATGTGGCAAAAGGCTACGCAAAGCACGAGGCTGACCTGTTCACTCAGGTTATCGAACTGAGGCGCGGGATGTCTGTCGGTGAAATCAATGAGAAAAGCGCGCAGCTTGACGAGTTGAATAACCGCATTTTCGCCGTTGCGGAGAGTTACCCCGAGCTGCGCTCCGCCGAGGTATTCAGGGATCTGCAAGGCGGCATCCGCGACGCGGAGGAGCATTTACAGGCGGCCAGACGACTGTATAACAGCAACGTCACCTCATTCAACACGGCGGTAGATATTTTTCCCTCAAGCGTTGTCGCGAATAAGCAGCGACTGCAAAAGCATGAGTTTTTTATAGCGGAAGCGGTGAAACGCGCAGACGTTAAAATGGGCTTTTAATTCCATTTGTCACGGCGAAGCCGTGACAAATGGAAAGAGGTTTTATAATGGCCAACGATAAAAAAATACATAAAACTCCCGGCATAATATTGACGGTGTTCAGCGGCATTGGCATATTCCTGTGGCTGGGCATGACCTTGTTCGCTCTGCTTTTTGGAGGAAGTCCGGGGCCGGATTATGACCGCACGATACCGATGCTTGCGGTTCTCTTTATAGCGCTTGGTTTCGTCGGTTCTATTATTGGAGTTACCGCGGGGAGCAAAGCCTTGCGCGGCGCAAGAAAAGCTTCAATTATCAGAGCGGGCGTCGCCGCGGCGTTCTGCGCTTCCGGATGTATTCCGCTATTTGTGCTTGAATTATATCTTATGGGCATTATTTACGTTCTTATTGGAGCGTTTCCCACTTTACTATTCTTGTTTTTAGTGAAAATATTAAACAGGAAAAATAGAGATTAAACCACATATTTTATCAGTGATGAGGAGTAAAAGCGTATGAAAAAGCATTTATGGAAATTGGCGGCAGGGATTTGTTTGGTCTTGGCGATACAGTTTTTATTGGTATCCTGCTCGTCGCCGGCGGAGCGGGAAGGTACAGTGGAGGATACCGTGGAGGATACCGCAGAGGGTACATGGGAAGGTACGTGGGAGGGTACGTACTATTCCTGGAGCGACAACGGCGATTTGGCAAGAATCATCACTATTGAGATGACCGGCTCGGATACATTCAAAGCTACATTCGGTGCAGCCGATGTATTTGAAAACGGCAAGTACAGTTATGCATCAATCGGCGACTATGGGGAGACTGAGGGGGCCGGTATCGCTGAAACCAGTGGAATACGTTTTACGCTTAAAGGGGACGCTCTGGAAGCGGTTATTCTGGACGAGGATTATTCGCCGTATGTGAACGGTACCGCGTTCGACGGTGAGTACCAGCGCGGCGACTCGTTTGAAGATGTCTTTGGCACGGATGAAACGGACGTTGACCAGGACGACGAGGATGAATGGGGATATGAAGAAGACGACGGCGACGAGTACTGGGGCGACGACGGCGATTCAAGCTATACGCCTGCGGAAGCTCCCCAAATCCTGATAGACAGCAACTTCTATTATGTGTCTGTGGACATCGAACCGGCAATCAGCATTGACTTCGCGGATGGCTATCTCACAATAATACATAACGACACAGGGAACCTTTCCGGGCGGACTTACGAGCTGTATGACGGGTTTATCAGCGTAACGCTTGAGGAAGGAGACGAGGAAGACGGTGATTTTGCTTACATTGCTCCATTACAGGTTCTTCAGATACTGGATTTATGTACGTTAATGGATATGAACGGGAACATATACGCTCTGGAGGGCAGCCAGGGCACTGAGCTGGGGGCGGGTATCGGTTATTATTACCAAAACGCCGATGTTTACGCTAATTCCTACTTGTTCTGGGAGGGCGGCATGTGCAGCTTTTCCAGTGGCGAAGACGATGCGGAAATCGCTGAATATGTAGTGGATGGCGAGACGATTACTATTACCCTTGACGACGGCGATACAAGGACGCTTTATATTATCAACGGGCGTTTATTGGAATCAGACGACGGCGAGATATTCGTCCGATTATAGCGGTGCTTCTTGCAAGGATAAGACTTTTCGAGCGGGGTAATATCATGCTGATAATATGCGGTGGCATTTTGGTGGTCTTTTTCGGGATCAGCACTGTTGCGGGAATCATAAGGATGATATCAGAAGGGGATTTCGCTACATATTTCATGGAGACGTTGATCCCGTTTCTGCCCTTTATTGCCGGAGTAATTTATATCCTCGTTGCGTTAAGCGGATTCAAAGCTGAGAGCTCCCTGACAAAGAAACAAATTGTGCAGCTTATCGTCGCAGTTGTCCTTGCTTTTCTTGGAGCAGCGGTTTTTTTCATGAGCGCTTGGATAACGCAACCAATAATTATTTTGCTTACCGGACTTATTGCTCCCGTTATATACCTTGTGAAGCGGTTGTCAGATAGCAGAAGGTGAAAAACGTATGGAATTATGGTTGGCGGCGTTGGTGTTCATTATCGCTGCGGCCGGTGCGGTGGCGCTTCTGTGCTATTCACGCAAAAAACAGAAAAAGCGCCGGCTCATTGTCGGAGCTTGCGTTTTGGGCGCGGTTTTGCTTATCCTCGCCGCCTACATCGCATTGACGTTTTTGTTTCTGGATAAGGTTTCCTAGGAAGCGCCGCCGCCCGACAGCTTGGAGAGTGTTGAACCCGTGGCAAGTCCACAGGCAAGACCTATTATGTCTGCTGAACCTCTGCCGGAACCGTCGCCTGCGTCTCCGCCCGCGCCGAAATGTGATGCCGGATGATTTCGATTTGTCAATATCAGAAGTTCCCGAGTTCCCGAGCTCTACCCGGATATACTTGGGCTTACTGACGCGAAATACGGCGATATGCCGACTTTCACCCCGGTAAATGAAGCATCGGCATATGTGTTGCATAATATTTTAAGCAACCGGTACGAAATGGAGTTTTATCTCACGAGAGAGCTTGTACCCGACGAGGGAATAAGTAAGTTGGCATCTCCTGTGGTTATTAAATTCGGCGATTTACAACAGATTTTATTTCATGCTTCAAAAAAAGCGACAAACCCGCCTCCGAGTGAAACCGGAAAGCGGGTCTATATGCCGGGTTGGTGCCGGTGGCCGGACTCGAACCGGCACGGTGTTGCCACCGGTGGATTTTGAGTCCACTATGTCTACCGATTTCATCACACCGGCAAATTCATCATTTACCGCGTATACGATAACACATATCGGGACGCGCTGTCAATACGTACACGCACGTCCGCCGGTCAACAATCGCCCGAACAACCCAAGCGAACGCATTCATCAAAACATTCGCGGCGACAACCATCGTGAGGTGAACGTGAGCGTGAGTTGAGTTGACGGAGACTGCGGAACGCTGTATAATGGGCGCGAACTGTGGCGACAGAAACGATTTTCGCATACAAAAAAAGGATGGATGATCGCAAATGAAAAGAAATTTGGCCCTTCTGCTCCCCGCGCTCGCTCTCATTGCGCTATTGCTGGCCGGATGCGGCGCGAGCGGCGGCCCTGAGACGACGGACACCCCGCCGTCTTCCACCGCCTCCGAGTCGGCGCCGCCGGAGACGTCTCCCGAAACGCCCACGACGTCGGACACGCCGCCCACGACGTCGGATGTTCCGCCGTCGCCCTCCGCATCTCCGACACCCGAAGCTCCGACGCCCGCTTTGCCGTCGGATGTTCCACCGTCGGACACGCCGCCCTCGCCGTCGCCCTCCCCATCTCCGACACCCGAAGCTCCGCCGTCCGCTTCGCCGTCGGACACGCCGCCGCCGGACGACACACCGTCCGAAATCGACACAAAGTCGCTCCTTGAGGCGATCGTCGCGGGAGCGGGCGACCTGCTCGCGGACGAGGACAAGCTGGGAATGACGTTCACAGACCCCGTGACGGCGGACAACAGCGAGGGTATGCTCGGTCTCACGGCGGAGGAATTTGGGGAGTACGCCGTCAGCGCATACGCCTCAAACGCGGCTATCATCTCCATCGCGCACGAGGCAGCGCTCATAGAGTGCGTTGACGATGCCGCCGCCAAGAGCGTCAAGGCGCTGGTCGCAAAGGGCTTCAACTCGGAAAAGTGGATCTGCGTATTCCCCGACCGCAGCCTCGTCGTGGACTCGGGCAGATACGTGCTGCTCGCCGCGTCGTCCGTCAAATACTGCGACGCCGTCGTCGCGAGCTTTACATCCGCAATGGGGGGCGCCGCCGGGCAGCCCGACATTTTCTACACAAGGCCGGAATTATAGAACCGTAGCGCGTTCTGCTCCGGGAGAGGCGGTGTCCAAATGCTGTTTTCCAGCGACACGTTCCTTTATTATTTTCTGCCCGCAGTGCTGGCGCTCTATTTTATAGCGCCCATGCCGCGCGGCTCGACGTCGGTGCGCAATACGGTGCTGCTGCTGGCGAGCGTCGTATTTTACGCGTGGGGCGGCCCCTCTTACGCGCTGCTCATGCTCGGGCAGGTGCTCTCGGGGTGGGGCTTCGGACTGCTGATAGACCGCTGGCGCGGCAGACGTCCGCTCGCCCGCGCCGCGCTCATAGGCTCCATAGTCGTCGGCATAGGCGGACTGATGTTCTTCAAGTACACGGACTTCTTCATTGAGAACGTCAATTCGCTGCTTGGCCTGTCGGTAAACGCGCTGAAAATCGCCCTCCCCATAGGCATCAGCTTCTATACGTTCCAAATACTCAGTTACGACTTTGACCTCTACATGGGGAGAACGCAGGTGCAGCGCAATTTCTTTACTCTCGCCACATATGTGACGCTTTTTCCCCAGCTCATAGCCGGGCCCATCGTGCGGTACGTGGACGTCGAGCGGGAGCTCCATTCGCGGACGCACACTCTGGCGGAATTCGCTTCCGGCGCGAGACGCTTCGTCGTCGGACTCGGGAAAAAAGTCCTCATAGCGAACGTGCTCGGCGAATTGGTCGCCATATACAAAAGCAGCAACGAAAACAGCGCGCTTTTCGCGTGGATGTACGTCGCCGCGTACTCGCTCCACATATACTTTGATTTTTCCGGCTACAGCGACATGGCGATCGGCATAGGGCGCATGTTCGGCTTCAAGTTTCTGGAGAACTTCAACTACCCGTACATAGCCGACAGCATCACGGAATTCTGGCGGCGGTGGCACATCTCTCTGTCGAGCTGGTTCCGCGACTACGTGTACATACCGCTGGGCGGCAATCGCGTCACGGCCGGGAGGCAGACGTTCAACATCCTCGTCGTGTGGTTCCTCACCGGCTTCTGGCACGGCGCGGGGTGGACCTTCATCGTGTGGGGTATGTTCTTCGCGCTCATGCTGCTCGTCGAAAAGTTCGCGCTTGGCAAGCTCCTTAAAAAGCTGCCGCGTCCCGTCTCGCATATATACGTGCTGCTGTGCGTCGCCATAAGCTGGGTCTTTTTCGACGCGCCCGACATGGCCTCGGCCGCAAGGACGGTGGCGTCGATGTTTGCCGGCGCGGACAGCCTTGCGGGGCGCGAGTCGCTGTACTATCTGCGCAGCTACGCCGTGCCGCTCATCGCGGCGGCAATCGGCGCGACGCCGCTTCCGGCGGCGATTGCCGCAAGGCTCTCGCGCGGGCGCAGGGGCGCCGCCGTGATGACGGCGGCGGAACCGCTGTTCGTGGCAGTGCTGCTCGTGCTGGTGACGGCGTATCTTGTGGATGGATCGTTCAATCCCTTCATCTACTTCCGATTTTGAGGTGCGGATATGAATAAAAATAATGGCGCGGGCGGCTTTTTCGGCGGGGCCTCGGCGCGTCAGATTTTAGTTGCCGTCGTGTTCGTCGCGATCCTGGGGGGCTTTTTTGTCCTGAACCGGCTCATAACCCCGCCTGACGTCTCGCAGAGCGAGAGAAGGGAGCTGGCAAAGCTGCCGGAGCTCACCATTTCAACGCTCGCGTCCGGCGAGTTTATGGACGGCTTTGAGAGCTTCGCGTCCGACAGCTTTGTTTTTCGCGACGGTCTGCGCACCGTGCGCGCCGCGTCGGTGTTCGGTCTGTTCCTCCAAACGGACAAATCCGGCCTCTATTTAGGGGACTCCGGTGCCGGCAAGTTTGAGCGGATAGACGCGGAATCGTATCGCAAGGCGGCGGACAAGATAAATAAGCTCGCAGACTCGCTGCCGGGCCTCAATTTGTACTGCGCCGTCGTTCCGGACAAGAGTATCTACTCCGGGAAATATCTGCCGGGCTTCGAGCCGTCCGAGGCGCGCGAGATACTGTCCGAACGGCTGGACGGAGTCAAGTACGTCGATATAACGGACGCGCTGGACGGCGGCGATTTCTACCGCACGGATCTCCACTGGGATCAGACGCGTCTCGACGGCGTGTGCGCGGCCCTCTACGCCGCCATGAACATATCGCCGGAGTCCGCGATGCCGGACGGAGGCATAACGACCGCCGGCGGGTTTTACGGAGTATACGCGGGTCAGCTCGCGCTTCCGGTGGCGGAGGACACCATGAGCTACGTGACGAACGGCTATATCGACGGCGCGTCCGTGAGCTATCTCAACGCGCGGACGGGCGAGCTGGAGCCGGGCCCGATGTACGACGCCGAATCGTTTTCCGGGAGAGACCCGTATGACCTTTTCCTGAAGGGCGTGCAGCCCCTCATCGTCATAGACAGCCCCAACTCCCGGACCGACAGGGAGCTGTATATGTTCCGCGACTCGTTTTCGTCGAGTCTCGCGCCGCTGCTCACCTCGGAGTACCGCCGCGTGACGCTCATCGATCTGCGCTATCTCGACAGCCGGATGCTGCCCTCGCTTGTTGAATTCAAGCCCGGCGCCGACGTCCTGTTTATCTATAGCACGCAGATACTCAATAACGAGTCCGTATTGCTTGTGGGATAGACGCCGGGAAAGGGGATTATGTATGTTCAAGGGCCTTGTGGACGGAGACGTCCTGTTTTATGACGGCGCGCTGGGTACAATGCTGCAATCGCGGGGCTTGCCGGCCGGGCGGAGGCCGGATGTCATGAATATACTCGCGCCGGACACGGTGGAGGATATACACCGCATGTACATAGACGCCGGAAGTGATATCATCTGCACAAATACCTTCGGCTCAAACGCAATTGCGCTCGCCGCCGAGGGGTACGAGGTAGCCGAAATGGTACGTGCCGCCGTCGCCATAGCCAGGCGCGCCGCCGGGGACCGGGCCGCGGTAGCGCTCGACGTCGGGCCGACGGGCGGATTTTTAGAGCCGTACGGCGATCTCACATTCGACGGCATGTACGCCATGTTTGCCGAGCAGTCGCTTGCGGGCGCGGCGGCGGGCGCGGACCTTGTGGCGGTCGAGACGATGAGCGAGCCCGGCGAACTGAGGGCGGCGATACTCGCGGCGCGTGAAAATACGCCGCTGCCGGTATTTGCCACCATGACGTTCAACGCCGACGGCCGCACATATACCGGCTGTACGCCGGAGGAATTCGCGGCTGTCGCCGAAGAGGCGGGCGCCGCGGCGATCGGTATAAACTGTTCGCTCGCGCCGGACGTCATATTCCCCATAGCGAAAAGGATCGCGGCCGTTTCCGACGCGCCGCTCATAATAAAACCCAACGCCGGACTGCCCGATCCCGTAACGGGGGAGTACAACGTCGGCGCGGAGGAATTCGCGCGGCAGATGGAGCGCTTTAAGGAGCTGAATGCGCGCGTCGTGGGCGGCTGCTGCGGTACGAATCCCGACTATATCCGCGCGCTGCGCTGCATGTTCGGCGAAAGGACGGCGTGACTTGGACAGAAGCTATTGCGATAATATATTCGTTCCCGCGGATATACTGCTTCCACGCGCCTGCGATATGACAAAGTGGAGCGTCATAGCGTGCGACCAGTTCTCCTCTGAGCCCCGGTACTGGGAACGCGTGCGCCGCCTGACGGCGGGCGCGCCGACGACGCTCGACATGATTGTGCCGGAGGCGTATCTGGACGTGACGGATACGGAGCGTTCCGCCGACGTAATCCGGGGGCGTATGCTCGATTATCTTCAAGGGGAGCTGCTCCGGGAAATCCCGGATTCGATGATATACTTGGAACGGACGCTGTCGGACGGGGCGGTGAGACGCGGTCTCGTGGGCGCTATCGACCTTGAGTCGTATGATTTTGGCGGAGATACGTCGGCTCCCGTGCGGGCGAGCGAAAAAACAGTACCGGAACGTCTGCCCGCGCGGATCGCCGTGCGCAAAAGCGCCCCGCTCGAATTGACGCACGTGATGTCGTTTCTCGACGACCGCGAAAACCGCGTCATCGGGCCGCTTTCCCGGCTGACCGGCGAGCTTGAGGCGCTCTATGACTTCACGCTCATGGAGGGCGGCGGGCGTATCAGGGGTTGGCGCGTAACCGGAGAGTCCGCGCGCGCCGTTACGCGCGCCGTCGCATCTCTTGCCCGGGACGCGTACCCGTCGCCGGCGGTGATAATCGGCGACGGAAACCACTCTCTGGCGGCCGCGAAACGGCACTGGGACGAGATCAAGCGCAGCGCCGCCGGCGGCGCGCCGGAAAAGCATCCCGCGCGTTACGCGCTTGTCGAGCTCAACAATATATATGACGACGCCGTCGTCTTTCACGCCATACACCGGGTGGTATTCGGCGCGGAGTCCGGCCCGCTGCTGGGCGCGCTGGAGAGCGCTCTGCCGCCGTCCGCGTCGGGCGGAGTCGGTTTCCGCTGGTTACACGCGCGCGGCGAGGGTGAGTATTTGACCGACGCGAACGGCACGGGCGCGCTTTTTGAGCGCTTGCAGGACTTTCTCGACGTTTATGTACACGACTCGAACTGTAGGATGGACTACATACACGACGAGACCTCCGTGCGCGCGCTGGCGGCTTCGGGCGAAGGCGTGGGACTCATATTGCCGGCGCTGGATAAGCGGACGATATTCAAGACCATCGGCGAGCGCGGCTGCTTCCCTAAAAAAACCTTCTCCGTCGGCCGCGCCCGCGAAAAGCGGTACTATCTCGAATGTAGAAAAATATATTAAGCCGCTCGAAAAGTCTTATCCTTACGGCAAAGCCGCTCGGGACTTTTCTCGCTCATATGCGCATGTTTCTCGCCGCCTTTGGCGGCAACCGAAACATACGCGCGCTATTAATTCGGCACGACATATCGTGCGAATTAATAGCACGTGCGCCGTGTGCGACACTGGCACGACATCATGAATTTTGGAAATTATACCTGAAGCGTTATTTTAAGGGGGCGCCGGTTTTGCTTGTTTTGATCACCGCCGAGGAGGGTGTTGACGCGCAGGGTACGGGGCATTTTGTCGCGTCAAAGAGGTATTCACAGGCGCTCGCCGGGCGTGGGCTGACACCGCTGACGCCGCTTAACGCCGCGCTCGCCGACGACTACGCGGCGTTTGCCGACGGGCTTATTCTGGCGGACGGCCCGCCGATACACAGAGGGCGGTACGGCGGAATCTATACTGATTATGAGCAGCTGCTCGCGCTCCAGACGACGCGCGACGAGCTTGAATTTGCGCTGCTCGGCGCGTTCCTCGCGCTGGGAAAGCCCGCTTTTGGTATAGGCCGCGGCGCGGACGTGATTAACGCCGCGCTGGGCGGAATACCGTGCGGCGTCCGTTCAGACGCGGCGCGGGGGCGTATCGCGGACGGGCTGCGCGTGACGGAACACGCGCCGGACGGAAGCCCGGCGGCGTTCCGCCACGCGCGTCTGCCGGTATTCGGCGTCCATAGGGCGTTTGACCCCGGATGCGCCGCGGATGAGTTCGACGAATTTGCGGACGCCGCGGCGGAGAAAAAAGGGTCGCTTGCGGCGGCCGCCAAGCCCTTCATACTGCTTGCCGGGGCGCCGGCGTATGACAGAATGTACCGGGCGCCCGCGGTTTTGCTGAACAAGACGTATTCCGGCGCCGTAGCCGCGGCCGGGGGCGTTCCGGTGCTGGCGCACGGAGACGCCCGGTTCGCCGGGGCGTACCTCGAGGCCGCCGATGCGCTCTTACTCACCGGTACGGCGTTTTTCGCGCCTGAGCGGGAATCTCTGCCAAAGCTCCTTGCGGAGGAGGAACCGGCGCGCGACGCTTTTGACAAGGCGGTTTACCGGGTCTTTAAGGCCGCGCGCAAGCCGATACTGGGTATTTGCCTCGGACACCAGATGATAAACGTCTACGAGGGCGGCGACGTAATAAAGGATTTCAAGCTCACGGACGGCGTTGAGCACATGCTGTACCCGCATACCGTGGAGGCGGAACGCGACGGCTTTTTACATGAGCTTTTCGGCGGGACGTTTACGGTAAACAGCCGCCACAACGACAGGATAGGGGCTCTCGCCCGCACGATGAGGGCGGCGGCGCTCTCGCCCGACGGCGTCATTGAGGCGGCGGAGCACGGAGAGCTTCCGATATACACCGTGCAATGGCACCCTGAGCGCACCACAGGCGGCTCCCCCGAACCGTATGACGGCGCCGACATGAGTCCCCTGTTCAAATGGTTTGTGGGTTTAGCCCGCCGCGAGAGGCGCTGACATGGACAAAAAACAGGATTTGCCGCGCGAGAAGCTAAACCGCAAAGGGGCGGAGGCGCTGACGGATATCGAGCTGCTCCAAGCGGTAATCGGAAGCGGCGGCAAGGGAAATGATTTTAAGAGCATCGCAAAAAAGCTCAACAATGTGATACAAAAGACCGGCGCCGAGCAGTTGACTATCGACGATGTAAAGTCGGTAAAGGGGATTGGCGACGCTAAGGCCGCCGTGGTGTTTGCTGCTCTGGAATTCTGGCGCAGAAGGTTTACAAAGCAGACGCGCCCGATTATCGACTCTCCCGCAAAGGCGGCGGAGCAGCTCGGCTTTATCCGGGACAAAAAGCAGGAGCATTTTGTCCTGCTCACGCTCGACGGGGCGCGGAGGCTTATAAACTGCCGCGTGATTACGGTGGGTACTCTCAATGCCTCGCTCGTGCACCCGAGGGAGGTGTTCGCGCCCGCTATTGAGGACAGGGCGGCGTCTATAATCGTGGCGCACAACCACCCGAGCGGTTCCCTCAATATAAGCGACAAGGACAGAGAGGTCACCGGACTGATACGGGAGGCCGGCGAATTGCTCGGGATCAAGCTGGACGACCATATTGTCGTCGTCGCGGGCGACGGCTTCGTAAGCGCGATGTAATTCAGGCGCCCGCACAAGTCTCCGGTTTTGATATATTTCGGTAAACATTGATGATTGATTTTCCTACATTTTTGTGCGATAATGTAGGAAATTATCTCCGCTTACAGCAGCCGCGCGACTTTGCAAAGGAGGAAGCGCACGTGTCCATACGAATGAGAATCATCTCGGCGATTGCCGTTTGTCTGCTCCTTGCGTGCGGATGTATTTCCTCCATCGCTTTTTTTCTGGCGCGGCAGTCCGCCATTGATTCTTTCTACAACCTGGCGACAAGCGAGCTCAAACGTATAGAGGAGCGGATACAGACGTTTATGGAGCCGGGCGCGATGAATGTTAGATACCTGGCCTCTCTGGATCTGATCCGGAGCTCCCGCGGCAAGCTGACCAGCTACATGGATACCGAGGAGGTCACCACCCTCTGGTATGAAAATCATCCGCCCTACGAGCAGGATGTATACGACGTATTCATGTGGATACACGACTCCAATACAAACTACGGTCTGGTTTTTATGGCCAACGACGACGGCCAGTACGCCCAGGCGCCGGAGGGATCGATCAAAAATCCCCACTACGACCCCCGTGAGCGCTCGTGGTACAAGGAGACAATGGCGAGCGACCTGGAGGTGGTCATATCCTCTCCCTACCTGACGACGGGCGGCGGCATGGTATGCAGTATCATGGTGAGGACTTACGAGCCCGACGGCTCGCCTCTTGGCGTGGTGGGCGTGGACTACAGTCTGGACAGCCTCGTCGGGGATATTGGCGCCCGGAGAATACTGAATACAGGCTATATCGTGGGCCTGGATAACAGCGGGAATGTCATTGTGGACGGCCACCATCCCGAGTATGTGCAGATGGAGCGGGAGGATTATCCCGAGTCCCGCCGTCTCATGGCGGAGGCCGGAAACACGTCCATGCGCAATGTGGGCGAGCGTGGCCTAAGGGAATATATCGTAACATACCGGATGGAATCCACCGGCTGGACACTGGCCGTCGTATTTAACGAGGCCGAGATGTTGGAGTCCTCCAATACCCTGCTGATCACCCTGCTCGCCACGTCGGTGATGATTTTTGCCTTCGCTCTGGCTGTGGGCATATTCATAGCGCGCGGCATCGCGCGGCCTATCGAGGAGCTGACCGAGGCGTCCAACATCATATCGGGCGGGGAATACGAGCGCTCCGACGAGCTGCGCCGTTCGCTTTCACAAAAGCTGAACGTGACGGGACAGGGGGAGAGCAAAAGGCTCGCAAAATCGCTGGAGATGATGGTGGACACGCTGCACCAGCGGATCGAAGCCGCACAGGCCGCTACTCTTGCGAAAAGCGATTTCCTCGCCAACATGAGCCACGAGATACGAACTCCGCTTAACGCCATTATCGGCATGACGGCAATAGGAAAAAGGGCAGGAGACCCGGAGCGCAAGGACTATGCCTTCGACAAGATAGAGGACGCCTCGACGCATCTGCTGGCCGTCATCAACGACGTGCTGGATATGTCTAAGGTCGAGGCCGGCAAAATGGAGCTTTCTCCCGTGGAATTTTATTTCGAGAGAACGCTGCGCAATGTGGTCAACGTCATAAACTTCCGAATGGACGAGAAGCACCTGCGTTTCAGCGTCCGCATCGACCCCAATATTCCGCCCGCGTTAATCGGCGACGATCAGCGATTGGCACAGGTGCTGATGAATTTGCTCTCCAACGCGGTAAAGTTTACGCCGGAGGGCGGGGACGTGTCGTTAGACGCCGCTCTACTGAAAGAGACCGACGGGATATGCGAAATACAGATCAGCATAACGGACACCGGCATCGGTATCAGCGAGGAGCAGCAGGCCCGCCTGTTCAACGCTTTTCAGCAGGCCGAGAGCGGAATCTCCCGCAAGTATGGCGGCACAGGGTTGGGGCTGTCCATTTCCAAGCATGTCGCGGAGCTGATGGGAGGAGAGATCCGGGTGCGCTCCCTGCCGGGCGAGGGCTCTACCTTTACAATCACGGTCTCTATGGGGCGTGGCGGCGCGCAGCAGCCGCTGCTGGCGCCCGGCAGGGATTGGGGGAGCGTGCGTGTGCTGGCGGTGGACGACGCGCCGGAAGCGCGCGAGATATTCCTGGAGATCGCGCGCGGGCTGGGCGTGAGCTGCGACGCGGCGGACGGGGGCGACGCCGCGCTGGCGCTGGTGGAGGAAAACGGCCCCTATGACGTCTGCTTTGTGGATCGGAAAATGGCGGGGATGGACGGCACGGAGCTTGCCGCCCGCCTGAAGGAGAGCGGGAGCTGCGGTTTCGTCGTCATTATGGTAACTGCCGCCGACCAAACCGATATTGGTGCGGACACGGGGCGGACTCGCCCTGATAAAATCCTCTCAAAACCGCTTTTCCCGACCGTGGTGGCGGACGCCATAAACGAATGTATGGGCTTGGGCGGCGCGCCCGGGCGCGCCGCCCCCAGTGACGACGGCGACATAGACGGCATTTTCAAGGGCCGCTGTCTGCTGCTGGCGGAGGACGTGGAGATCAACAGGGAGATAGTGCTCTCGCTTCTGGAACCCACTCAAATAGTCGCCGATTGCGCGGAAAACGGCGTGGAGGCCGTGGAGGCGTTCAAGAGATCCCCCGATAAATATGACGTGATCTTCATGGATATGCAAATGCCTGAAATGGACGGCCTTGAAGCGGCGCGCCGCATCCGCGCGCTCGATGTCCCGCGCGCCAAGACCGTTCCCATCATCGCCATGACCGCCAATGTTTTTAAGGAGGACATAGACAACTGCCTTGCGGCAGGAATGAACGGACACATTGGGAAACCTCTCGGGCTGAATGATATTCTGGCCCAGCTGCGCAAATATCTGTAGGGACGCGCCCGGGAAAACCGTATTTCGGGCGGAATATTAATTCGCACGATATGTCGTGCCGAATTAATAGCGCGCATATGTTTCGGTTGCCGCCATAGGCGGCGAGAAACATGCGCTTTTGAGCGAGAAAAGTCCCGAGCGGCTTTGCCGTAAGGATATGACTTTTCGAGCGGATTACCGTCACCCGTGCGAGAATGTCTCCACAATCCGCAGCGATCCGTAGAGCTCGGACGCAAAGTCCGACTGGCCGGGTACGCCCACGGCGTCGGCCCGGCAGTGCGCGCAGTGGCGGAATTGCGTCAGATATGCGGCGGCCGCGCGGCGCGCGTCCTCGATCTGTTCGCATGACGGCGCCGGTATGTGGGCGAGCTTGTTGTTCGGGATGAGCGGCAGGATGTTCTGCATGTCGGCACCCGCCGCTTTCACCTCCCGTGAAATATCGGCGATGTGCGCGCCGTTTATCTCCGGAACGAGCACGGTGTTTACCTTTACGCGTATATTGAGGCCGGCGGCCTCGCGTATACCGGCGAGTTGGTTTCGAATGAGCTCCCGGTGGTCGCGGCAGTCGACAAGCTGTTCCAATATTTCGGGGTCAACGGCGTTCACCGTGACGGTGAGCGCGCCGACGCCCGCTTCCGCGAGCTCGCGCGCCCGTCCCGGGAGCGCGAGCCCGTTTGTGCTCACGCATTTAATAAGCTCCGGGAACGCCTCGTGTACGAGCCGCAGCGTCTCGAGCGCCTCCGGAGAGGCGAGCGCGTCTCCGGGGCCCGCTATGCCGACGACCGTGATCTCCGGGCACAACTGCAGCGCGCGGTGTATGAGAGCGGGCGCCTCGGCGGGCGCGAGCAGCGTGCGGGATACGCCGGGGCGATTCTCGGTCTCGTTGTTTTGCGCGCGCGAGCAAAAGCGGCAGGCAATATTGCACGTCTGCGCGACGGGCAGATGTATCCTGCCCTTGCTGTTTGGGCGGCCCATTGCAAAGCAGGGGTGCTCCGCCGCGAGGTCGCGGCGCTTCTCGCGCGCCGGGACGGGCGCCGCGCGTTTTCCGCGCGCAAGAAACGCCCTGTATTTCCCCAGCGCTTCATCGACATCCCCGGAAAATTCAAGACATGTTATGCCCGCGGCGGCAAGCTGGCGCTGCGCGTGAGGCCCCGCCTGAGCAGTCACCACGACGCCGCAGTCGGATATGGACGATATGACCTCGCCCATCGCGTCAGTGTTGTGATTGCCGCAGTCGTTGCAGCCGGGCGCGAGCTGGCGCGTCTGCAGTATCCGGTATCCGTCCGCGCTGACGTCCGCTATCAGAAAACTATCCGCCTTGCCGAAGTGAGTATCGACGCTCACGCCGTCGGAGGTGCAAAGAGCGAGCTTCATATTGAAACGACCTTCTTTCCCAAAAACCGCCGACAGTACCCGAGGCCGACGCGCCCCGAATCCCGCCGTAATGTACCAAACGTGCTGTAATACATATGTGCGAAATAAACATATAAGAATTACAGCATTATTATAGCGGCGCAAAACACGGTTGTCAAGTGTTTTTTGGGGGTGAATTTTCTGCTTGCGTTTCCCCGTCCCGTAGAGGCGACGCATGACCGCAGGGCAAAACAAAAATGCGAATCCCCCGCCACCGCAATTGGCTTTGACGACGGGGACGGCAATCGACAGCGGGCACATACGCCCCCCTGCTTTTGCCTCAACACAAACCGCCGTCAATAGCGCCAAGAGGAACGTGCTCCCCAAAATTGCGCCGCTGCATTGCGGCGCAATTGTCATTTTTGGCGAATAGTGATATACTTGGGCAAATAAATGAGAGAGCTTTGAGGGGATTACAAGATGAGCGGAACCGATACGGACGTTTCAGGGATCATACGCGGACTCGAAACGGTCTACCCGGAGGCCGCTTGCTCGCTGGAGTATGACAAGGATTACGAGCTTCTTTTCTCTGTGCGGCTCGCGGCGCAGTGTACGGACGAGCGCGTCAACCGCGTGACGCCGGCGCTGTTTGCGCGGTTCCCGACGCTTGAAGCGTTTGCCGGGGCGGACGCCGCCGAGGTCGAGGGCTACATACGCTCGTGCGGGTTTTTCCGGGGCAAGGCCAGAGATATAGTGGAGTGCTCCAAAATGCTACTGTCCGAATTCGGCGGGCGCGTCCCGGGCACGATGGAGGAGCTGCTGAGACTTCCGGGCGTCGGACGCAAGACGGCAAACCTCATACTCGGAGATATCTTCATGGCGCCCTCCGCCGTAGTGGTGGACACGCACTGCATAAGGCTTTCAAACAGGCTCGGACTTGTCGATACGCGGCAGCCGGAAAAAATCGAGACGCGGCTGAGGGCGATACTCCCGCCCGAAAAATCAAACGCCTTCTGTCACATGCTCGTGCTGCACGGACGCGCCGTATGCACGGCGCGCGCGCCGCGCTGCGGCGAATGTGTGATATCGGAGCTGTGCGCGTTTGCCGCCGGTGCGGACGGCGCTGTAAATTTTTGATTATGGGAAGTGAGACTCACATGAGCTACACGGAAAAGCGCGTCTCGGGCGAGACGATGTTTACGGGCAAGGTTTTCAGCGTCAGGCGCGACGAGGCGGTGCTGCACAACGGCAAACGTGTCACACGGGAGGTCGTGGAGCACAACGGGGGAGTTGTGATCGTGCCCTTTACGGACGCCGGGAGGATTCTGATGGTGAAGCAGTACCGCTATCCGATAGGCGAGGAGATGCTGGAGCTGCCGGCGGGCAGACTCGAACCGGGTGAGGGGCACAGAAAGGCGGCGCGCCGCGAGCTGTCCGAGGAGACGGGATATAGGGCGAAGCACCTCATGTATCTCGGCGTTATATATCCGTCGCCCGGCTTTTGCGAGGAGGCCCTGCACATGTATGTCGCTTTCGGACTGAGACGCGGCGAGGCGCACCCGGACGAGGACGAGTTTTTGACTGTGAAAGCGATGAGGCCCGAAAAGGTTTTGGATATGATCAAGTCAAGCGCGATAACCGACGCCAAGACGATCGCCGGCGTGTTCAAGGCGATACTGTGCATAATGCCTGACGAGCTCAGGGGACAGGACGGCGGGAGGGTTGCGCGTGGGTAAGAACATACTCATCGTAGACGACGAGAAGAACATAGTGGACATTCTCAGTTTTAATCTGAAAAAAGAGGGCTATGAGATATTGTCGGCGTACGACGGCGAGTCCGCGCTGCGGCTTTTCAGGGAGTCGCGCCCGGATCTGATGCTGCTCGACGTCATGCTGCCGCTGCTCGACGGTTTTGAGGTATGCCGCAGGATCCGCGCGGAGGATAACTTGACGCCCATAATCATGCTGACGGCGCGCGAGGAGGAGACGGACAAGGTGTTCGGACTTGAGCTCGGCGCCGACGACTATGTGACGAAGCCCTTTTCTATCAGGGAGGTGTTGGCGCGCGTAAAAGCGAATACGCGCAGACCCGCCGAACGCGTCGTCACGCACGCGGAAGGGCTCGTGATAGACGGGGAGCGCTGCGACGCGTTTATCGGCGGGCGGAGCGCCGAGCTGACGCAGCGCGAGTTTGAATTGCTGAGCTTTATGTCCGCCTCGCCCGGCAAGGTTTTTTCGCGTGAGGACCTCATGCGCGAGGTCTGGCGGTACAGCGGCTTCGTCGGAGACGTGCGGGCGGTGGACGTCGCCGTGCGGCGTCTGCGCGAAAAGATAGAAGAGGACGGCGGACAGCCTAAGTACATAATGACGAAGCGCGGCGCCGGTTACTACTACGAAGGGCCGTGAGTTCCACATGAGCGTCAGTCTGAGGGCAAAGCTCGTATTCATCATGGTGCTGCTCATAATACTGCTGATGACTGTTGTGCTTGTGTTTCTTACGCGCGGCGTGAGCGACTTCTACACCGACGAGTTTTACAGGCGAATGGAGGCCGTCTTTTCCGACAGGGACATGACGGACGCTCTGCGCGAGGCGGCGGGGGAACCGGACGCGGTCGATCGGATGCGCGAGATACTCGACGTGTACGCCGGGCTTCTTGGTATCGACATAGGCACGCGCAACTACTACATACTCGACGGGGGAACCGGCGCCTTTCTCGCCGGCTCAGACCCCGAAGCGGCGCGCGCGCCGGCCGCCACGCGCAACGTGCTCAGGGCGCTCACGGGTGAGACGGCCTTCGGAAGCGGCGGCAGCCGGGAGTATATGGACGTCGCCGTGCCGATAATCGCCGCGGACGGGCGCGCGCGTTTTGTCGTCTACATCTACGACAACAGACAGACCGCGAGGAATCAGAGCGCGGAGATATTCAGGCTGATAATCGAGGCCGTCGCGGTGGGCTTTGTGATCTCCGCCGCTATCAGTCTCATATTGTCTAAGGCTCTGCTCCAGCCGATACAGGGCATTACAAAGGCGGCGGAGGCCATGGCGGGCGGCGATTTTTCCCGCGAGATAAGCGTCGAGTCGAATGATGAGATCGGCACTCTCGCGCGGACGTTCAACATGATGGCGTCACAGATCGAGAGCACGCTTGAGGAACTGAAGAAGGCGGAGCGGCTCAGACGCGAATTTGTCGCGAACGTGTCGCACGAGCTGCGCACGCCGCTGACGGGTATACGCACATACGCTGAAACGCTTGCGGAGAACGCGGACATCCCGGAGGAGACCGCCGGCGAGTTTCTGCGCGTCATACTCAACGAGAGCGACAGGATGGCGAACATCGTACGCGATCTGCTGGAGCTTTCGCGGTTTGACGCGGGCAGCGCGGAGTTGAAATCCGAGGAGTTTTCCATAGAGCGGTCGATACGGGACGTGTACACGGCCATCGCGCTTGACGCGCGCAAACGCGGACACGAGATGAATATCGGGATGGAACGGGAGCTTCCGACTGTCCGGGGCGACCGCGCGCGCATCGAGCAGGTGTTTATGAATGTGCTGACAAACGCGGTGAAATATACGCCGGCGGGAGGACGCGTGGACATCACCGGCGGCGTCTCCGGGGACAGCGTTTGGGTGCGCGTCTCGGATACGGGAATAGGCATACCGCCCGAGGACATGCTGCGCGTGTTCGACAGGTTCTACCGCGTGGATAAGGCGCGGACGCGAGAGTCGGGGGGCACGGGTCTCGGACTGTCAATCGCGCGCGAAATCATAGCGCGGCACGGAGGTAAGATAGATATAGACAGCTCGCCGGGAGTCGGCACGTCCGTGACAATTAGTCTGCCGATAAGCGGAAAAACGCGGGGCGGCGCCGTCTAGTTGCCGCGGGGCGCGGGGGAGAGTGTATTTTATGGTTGAACGGGGGCGTGAGAAATGAACGCGCGCGCCACAGAAGCGGTAAAGAGCGCGGTTATTGTGCTGCTCGCGGTTAGCGCGCTGGCGCTTGGGAGCTATGTCGAGATATTCGGGGACGCCGGGGAGTCCGTCCCGTTTTTCAGTGTTTTTTCCGGCTTGCTCCGGAGCGGACTTACGGACGACGGAGCGGGGGAGACGGTGAGCGAAACGGCCGTGGTCGGTGAGCGTCCCATGTGCATAGTTATAACTAACGCATATGGCGAGCGATACGGCGTCAAATACGACACGGCGCAGCTTGAACTGCTGTACGGAAGAACGAGCAGCGTGCTGGGGGAGGCGTTCGGATCGGCGTCGGATTTTGCCGAGACGGACGAGACGGAGTGGCGCGACGCGCTCGGGCAGCCGTGTATCTACTATACATATCCCGCGCCTGTTGGCGTGGAGCTGCTCGGCGGATGGTTTGGGGCGGCTGTGTCCGCCGGCGGGTCAACGGACGGGTTGAACACCCGCCGGTTGTGCGTCGTGTTCGGCGGGGAGCGCGTCAGGCTGCTGTTTCAAGAATCCGGGACAGGCGCTTTTTACGGAGCGGATACCGACTCGCTCGGGGAGGAGTCGCAGATGGTCGGATTGTACGGCGGAAACGGCGTCCGGTTCGCCTTTGAGACGGACGGCGAGTACGCGGGCGATCCGTACGCCGTGCTGATGCCGGATACGGCGCATCCCGTTGTGGAAATTTCCAACCCGACGACAGACGGCGAGAAGCTCGGGGAGGTATTGTCCGGGCTGGGAGTCGGCAATCAGTTGAAATCGAGCTATACGGAGCCGGACGGCACGATGGTTTTTGTGACGAACACATTTAAGCTCAGTATCGATACGGGCGGCGACGCGATCTACAGGCGCACAGCGGCGATCGTACGCGCGGACGACGCGTCCGCGCCGGCTTTGACGTCGGTCAACGCGGCGGTATCAGCCGCGCGCGCGGCTGCCGTCAATACGGTGGGAAAGATATGCGGCGACGCCGGTATTGTTCTGACCGGGGTCTCGCAGGCGGAACCGGGAGTGTACACGGCGTCGTTTGAGTACGGCGTGGCGGGCGGCGAGGTGCATCTGAGCGGCGGGCGCAGCGCGGCGCGCGTGACGGTGAGCGGCGGCGAGATAACGTCCATGCTTTTGACCTTCCGGCGGTTCACGGTGACAGACGAGACCTCGGCGCTGCTGCCGGAGCGGCAGGCGCTCGCGGCGGCGGGGCAGGAGATCACGCTGGGTTATTCCGATACGGGCGGGAGCGAAATGGTTCCGGAATGGGCGGAACTATTAATAATCCGCTCGAAAAGTCTTATCCTTACGGCAAAGCCGCTCGGGACTTTTCTCGCTCATATGCGCATGTTTCTCGCCGCCTGTGGCGGCAACCGAAACATATGCGCGCTATTAATTCGGCACGACATATCGTGCGAATTATTAATTGAGAATGGGGAAATAAGAGCGATATGAGCGCCGGAAAGATAAAAAATCTCGTCATCGCGGCTCTGGCAATGATCAACGTCTTTCTGCTGGTGTTTTTCATATGGGGCAGGGCGGGCGAAATATCCGTACGCAGGGAGATCATCGAGAATATATGCGCGGTAATGGGTAATAATGGTATCATGTTGGAACCGGAGGCCGTGGGCGGCGACGGCGGACTCAAGGCGCGCGGAACGAGCCGCGACGCGGCGGCGGAGGACGCGGCTGTAGCGGCCGTGATGGGCGATTTTGAAAAAACGGAGAGCGGAAGCATATCGCGCTACTCCGGCCCGCGCGGCGTCGCGTCGTTCAACGGCAGGGGAGAGTTTGTGATCGAGCTGTATCCCGGCGGCGTCGCGGCGGAGAACGCGGAGGCGCACGCGAGCGGACTGCTGAAGGATATGGGCTTGCGGACAGACGAGCCCGACGTCACACACTCGGGCGGCGTGACGTCGGTGTCCGCCGTATGCGCGTTTGATGAGGCGCCGATCTTCAACTGTACAGTGCAGCTTGACTATGAGAACGGCAGTCTTGTACGCGTATCCGGGCGTCGGGCGGACGCGACGCCCGACGCGGCGGGCGAGAGTATTTCCGGCGTGGCGGACGCGCTGCTGTCTTTTCTGGCGTACGCGAAGGATGGGGAAGTACCGTGCGAAAGGATAACGCGGGTCGAGTCCGGCTACCAGTTCAACGTGGGCGCGGTGGGAGACGGCAGGCTGGATCCCGGATGGCGCGTCAGCACGGATCAGGGGGAGTTTTTTGTATATTCCGGCCTCGGATCGGTGGAACGCGTCGGCGCCGCGTGAGGTGTTACTCCGCTCGAAAAGTCTTATCCTTACGGCAAAGCCGCTCGGGACTTTTCTCGCTCATATGCGCATGTTTCTCGCCGCCTTTGGCGGCAACCGAAACATTTGCGCGCTATTAATTCGGCAC
>JAISXU010000083.1 GCA_031270395.1 Oscillospiraceae bacterium | reverse complement strand
CTCCTCCTCTCCGAAATGAACCCGCTCCGCTGGGCTTCATTTCGGCCCCAGACGGGAGATGCGGAGCAAAAATTGTTATATCTCCGTCAGTAGATGGAATTCATTTCCATCTACTGACAAGGGTACCCACGCGCAACCCAGCGCAAGCGGTTGCGTGTGGGAGAGGACGCACGACGGAGCGGGCGAGCTTTCGGCTTTAGCCGGAAGCGAGCTTAGCGCAGTCCGTGCGGACGAAGCGCCGCAGCGCGAGAACTAGCTCCCGCAACTCGTTTGCAAGCGCTTCGCGCTTACAAACGAGTTGCGAGAACTAGCTCCCGCAACTCGTTTGTAAGCGCGAAGCGCTTGCAAACGAAATTATCCGTTGACATTTGACGCCGCATAGACTATAGTTAAGTTAATATCGATCCGCTCGACATGCAGTGCGAATCAGTAAATGACATTGTCCGCCCGAGGCGGATACGGAGGTTGAAGGAATGAGTGAAATCTATCTTGTCAGCGCGTGCAGAACGGCTATCGGCAGCTTTGGCGGCTCGTTGAAGGACGTGCCCGCCCCAAAGCTCGGCGCCATCGCGGCAAAGGCGGCGATTGAGCGCGCCGGGGTAAAGCCCTCGCAATTGAGCGAGGTCATGTTCGGGTGCATACTCACCGCCGGTCTCGGCCAGAACGTCGCGCGCCAGATCGCCATTGGCGCCGGCGTGCCGTACGAGGTTCCCGCCTACACAGTGGGCATGGTCTGCGGCTCCGGTATGAAGGCCGTCATAGAGGCGGCTCGCGCCATAGCGTCCGGCGACGCCGATATAATTCTGGCGGGCGGCGCGGAGAACATGTCGGCGGCGCCGTACTCCGTTCCGACGGCGCGTTTCGGCGCACGCATGAACAACGCCGCGCTCGTTGACACCATGGTAAACGACGGGCTATGGGACGTCTACAACAATTACCACATGGGAATAACGGCTGAGAATATCTGCGATAAGTGGGGCATAACGCGGGAGGATCTCGACGCGTTCGCGCTCTCGTCGCAGGATAAGACGGCCGCCGCGCAGAAGTCGGGGCGGTTCGACGACGAGATAGTCCCCGTGCCAATCAAGGTGAAAAAAGAAACCGTCGATTTCAAGATAGACGAGTTTCCGAGGGCCACTACAGCCGAGGCGCTGGCAAAGCTGAGGCCCGCGTTCAAGTCTGACGGCGGACGCGTGACGGCCGGCAACGCGTCCGGCATAAACGACGGCGCGGCCGCCGTAGTGCTCGCGTCCGGCGAGGCCGTAAGAAAGCTCGGTCTCACGCCTCTGGCCCGACTCGTCGCATACGGGCAGGGCGGCGTCGATCCCGCCATAATGGGCACGGGCCCGATTCCCGCCGTGCGCGCGGCGTTCGGAAAAGCGGGGCTGACGATAGACGACATCGATTTAATTGAGGCCAATGAGGCGTTTGCCGCCCAGTCGATCGCCGTCGCGCGCGAGCTCAATTTTGATATGGCGAAGGTAAACGTGAACGGTGGCGCTCTCGCGCTCGGACATCCCGTCGGCGCGTCGGGGGCGCGCATAATCGTGACTCTGGCGCATGAGATGCAAAAGCGGCCGGACGTGAAGCGCGGTCTCGCTACACTCTGCATCGGCGGCGGCATGGGCGTCGCCACGATTTGGGAAAAGGCGTAAGTCTCAGGCGTCCGTCGCGGCCCCGCCGTGACGGACGCGAAGTTTTAATTTGAAAGGATGTGCGCAAAGTGAAGGATTTTGCGGGAAAGATCGCTTTTATAACCGGAGGCGCGGCGGGAGCCGGTCTCGGTCAGGCTAAGGTTTTTTCAAAGGCCGGCATGAGAGTCGCCATAGCGGATTTGAGGCAGGACGCGCTTGATCGCGCGGTCGGCGAGATAGCCGCCTACAGTGGGGCAAAGGAGAGCGACATACTGCCCATACGCGTCGATCTCACCGACCGCGCGGATTACACCGCGGCCGCCGACAAGGTCGAGGAGGTGTTCGGCGGGCCGCCGCATCTGCTCATTCAGACGGCGGGCGTCAACTCGTTCGGCCCGGCGGAGGCGTCAACCTTTGACGACTACGATTGGGTGATGGGCGTATGTCTGGGCGCGGTGGTCAACGGGCTAGTCATATTTGTGCCGCGTATGATAAAGGCGTACGCAAACAAGACAGAGTGCCACATCGCCGTCACCTCGTCGATGGGCGGCTGGGGCGGCTGCGAGACGACGGCGCCGTACTCCGCGGCAAAGGCGGCGGTGAACAATCTCATGGAGACGTACTACATGGCGCTGAAGCCCTACGGCATCGGCGCGAGCGCCCTGTGCCCCATGAATATAAACAGCGACATATGGGCCACCGAGCTGCGCCGCCCGGCGCAGTATAAAAACAGCGGCTACAATACGACGGACGAGGTGATCGAGGTTCTGCGTGAGCACGTGTCCACCGGTATCGACCCTGTGGAGCTCGCGGAGCGCTTCAAAAAGGGTATCGAGGACGGACTGGTGTACATAATACCTTACCCCGTCGCGTACGAGATAGTGTCCCGCGAGCACGAACGCATCCGCAACTACATATCCGCCGAGGGCATGGCAAAGGAGGCGGCAAAGGAAAAATTCATGGCCGAGCGAATGAAAAACGCTCCCCCGCCCACGGGCGACGGCGCTGTGCTGTTCACAAAGGGCGGCAAGGTGGGCTTCGCCAAGGCCCGCGCCGATCTCGATTGGGTGGACGAGAGCCACAAGGCAAAATAGGCGCTCACTTCTTTAGAATACAAAGAATACGCAACAAGCCCCCTGCCCCGGACGGTTCAATGCCGTCCGGGACAGGGGGCTGTTTTCGCTCGAGCGCGTCGCGTATATGCTTCGCCCGTAAGTCCGCAAATATCCGCCGCTCCGCCCCGACGTGGGGCGGAGCCTTGCGTCAGAGTATTCCTTTTACACGGTCGCGTCTAATAACACGCCTATATCTATTGTCTCCGCGCCCTCGGGGACTCCCGCGCGCGGTTCCTCCGTCGTCGGCGCTATCTCGCCTTTGACGGCGATGTCAATGGCAGTGCCTTCGAGGTCGTCAAACTGTACGGTAATCTCAAAGGTCGCCTCGCTTGCACTCGCTTTTAATGTGAGGGCAGTCTCGCCGCCAATTACCACCGTCGCAGCGCTTACCGCCGATACCGCTTTGCCGTCCGCGTCGGTCGTTATTTTTAACGAGACTTCTGCCTTCGCATCGATTTCGGTATCCTCAATTATGAACTGGCTGACATAGCCGTCCTCGGTCTCCGTGAGGCCGCTGTCGCCCAGCAAGCCGTATATAGCGTCCACGGCTACCTTCACGGTGGCGTCAAAAAAGGCGACGTCATCAGGCTCTCCGAGCGCAAGTACCTGCTGCGTGATGGCGTCGTTAATCAGCGTTCCCACATCCTCGGCATACGCCGCCTCGCTCTGCGCGAGAATCGAATCGATGTCTACGCCCTGTTCGCTGAGCAGCGCGTAAATATCCCCCGTGATCCACGTATCAGCCGCGACGTCCGGTATGACCCCGAGCAGCGACGCGTTGAGAAGCTCCGAGTGTATGGCAAAAAACCCGGTCTCGGCGTTGGCCAGCACATCGGCGTCTATCGCAAGCGAGGCGGTCAAGCCCGGCATCATCTCCGCCGGAAGATCAACCGTACCCGCCAGCTTGAGGTCGGATGCGGTCTGCGAGCTGATGCCCTCCAGCTCGAACGACAGCGGTATGCTCATGCCGTCGGACGTCACTGTGCCGTCGATGCTCATGGTGAGCGCCTGGTTGCCCTCCTGCGGCTCGCCCTCCGCCTCAATCAGCTTGCCGAGAGTGTCAAACGTCTCCGGGCGGCTCGCGAGATACGACTCCGGGTCGATGACGATTGCCGTCTGCGCTGTCTGATCCCAACCGACGTTGCTGCCGAGCGCGTTAGCCACGAAGCGCAGCGGCACGAGCACGCGGTTGTCGAAGGTGAGCGGCTTGACGTCCGACTCGATAGTCGTCGTGGCCCCGCCCTCGGTTATGGTGATCGTCGTGCTGTCCTGCGGGAACACGACCGTCACGCCGCCGCGCGTCAGCGTTATCACGCGCGCGGTCTCGTCGTACTCGACCTCGGCGCCGAGTTCGGTGAATAGGTCGCGCACGGGTACGAATACGCGCCCTGCCGCCGTGTCAAAGTACGGCTCGACGCCGCTTGGGAACTCGATATTTTCCCCGTTGAGTTGGATCGACACCGCGTCCGGCGCCGCCACAACGTCCTCGACGGCGGACGCGCCGCCGGCGTATACGCCGGCGAACAGCAATACCGTCAGCGCTATTGCAACTGCTTTCCTGAGTGATTTCATACCTTATAGTACCTCCAAAATATTTATTGTTGCCCGCGTCCAATTCGGCGCGGCGTTGGTGATTATACACCATATGCATAAAGTATGCAAATGCAGCGGTTCTAGAGTTCTAGAATAATGACGCATGTACCCATTATCGCTCTCTCGTCCTTTTCGCCTGTGGCCCGCCTGTCGGCGGACAGGCGAAAAGAATTTTTGCGACGAAGTGCGCTCCGTGCGACGGAGCAAAAATTGTTATATCTCCGTCAGCAGATGGAATTCATTTCCATCTGCTGACACTCTGCGAGCCGCGCACGGCGAGATCCAACCCCCGTAACTCGTTTCAAAGGCGCAAAGCGCCTTTGAAACGAAATGTTATATTGATTGCTCCGTGCGCTTTATGAAGTCGTCCTGCGTGAACTGGTTCAGCGTGACGAAATACGTTGAAAAGCCGGCTATTCGCACGACGAGGTCTTTATATTTGTCGGGATCCTTCTGCGCCGCGTGCAACTGCTCCGAACCCACGACGTTGAACTGCACCTGCATCCCGCCCAGTGAGAAATACGTCGATATGAGCCGGCGCAGCTTTTCGGCGCCCTCGTCGCCCAGTACGGCCGTAGGCGAGAACCTTATGTTGAGCTGATCCCCGTTCGTCAGCGCGCGGTGCGGCAGCTTCGCCGCGCTGCGCAGATACGACGTCGGGCCGTGCTTGTCAAACCCCTGCTGGGGCGATATGGCGTCGGCTATGGGCGTGCCGGCCTTCCTGCCGTCGGGCGTGGCGGCGAGCATGGCGCCCATATAGATGTGCGCCGTCATCGTGAAGGTTCCGCCCGAGTAATACCCGCGCGGCCCGCGCTCCTTTGACATTATCTCCGCAAAGAGTCCCAGCGCCCACGACGCGAGGGAATCCACCTCGTCGTCGTCGTTGCCGTAGTGCGGCACGTCGTTTATTACCGTCTGGCGCAGTTGCTCGTATCCCTCCCAATCGGCCTGGAGCGCGTCGTACAGCTCCCTGCCGGAGACCGTCTTGTCGTCGAATATCAGCTTCTTGATCGCCATCAGGCTGTCGCCGACGTTGGCCGTGCCGCACGCCGTGAGACCCGTGCGGTTGTACTTGCATCCGCCGGCGGTGGCGTCCTTGCCGTTTTCGACGCAGCCCTCCAGCATCGAGGACGCCACGATACACGGGAAATAGTGCGAATACACCGTTTCAAAGATGTTCGAGTAGGTGACATTCCAGTCGAGCACGTACTGCATTTGTGCCCTAAACGTGTCGAGTACCTCCTGAAAGCTCTCATATTCATAGAGCTTTTTGCACGGCAGCGCCGTCTTGCCCGTGCGCGGATTCACGCCGCCGTTGACTACGAGCTGTATGACATCCATCATGTTCCAGATCGACTCGCGGCCCGTCATGCCGCACGCCGGCCACTCGTTGCCGGTGCCCGCCGGCTCGACGCACCCCACGATGCTGTAGTTGTACGCGTCCTCCTTCGTAAAGCCGAGCGACAGCAGAGAATCCACGATTACGGCGTCGTTTTGCATCTGCGGTATACCGCCGCACAGCTTGCTGGATTCTATTCCGAGCCGCCATATCTCGTCCGGGGTGTTCTCGTTTATGCGAAGCGCGACGGTGGGATCGGGAAATCTCATCCTGCCGTACGTCTGCAACAGATAATATGTCGCGGGAGTCGTCTCGTCCGTGCCGTCCGGCGACTGTCCGCCGAGCGTCAGGGCGATTCCGGCAGTCGCCGTCAGCCCATTGTATATGGACGAGTACAGATTCTGGCCGGACGCGTTGAGCTCGATAACGCGGTTGTTGTCCACGGCAAAGCCCGGCAGTACGATGACGTCGCTGATTCGCAGTATGAACGCGTCCGAGTATTCCTGCGCCTCGGCGCCCGTTATCGTCCCCTCGTCGAGCTGCTTTTGCAGCAGATGTCCCACGTATTTGTCCACGCGGCCCATCGACGTGCCGTGCTGCTGCGCGTCGGTCGAGAGCATGAGCTGGTACAGGATTATGGCCTGGAGACCCTCCCAGTACGTGCGCGCGGGGTTTTCCATTATCCAGTCGAGCGAATCGGCCATAGCGCGCAGCTCCTCCGCCCTCTCTCCGGACGCCGTATCCGCTTTGGCTCGGCAGCCCGCGGCGAAGCGCTTGGCGAGAAGTATGGCGCCGTCGCACACGCGCAGTACCGCGTGATAGAACAGATGCGAGCCTGCGGCGTCGCCGAATACCTTGCCCCGCTGCGCCTCGATTTTTTCGATCACCTGCCGCCTGACCTCCCCGAAGCCGGTGTTTACCACCTTGCCGAAGCCCGCGATGTAGTGGCCCTGCGGCATACCGGAGACCCCGAAGAAGCCGGGCGCGTACTTGTTCGGCCCGTTAAGGATACACCCGTTACCGAACGCGTCCCACACGTCGTCGGTCAGCGCGCCCTCTACCATTTTCGACAGGCAGCGGTCCTTCCAGTAATCGTAAGCCTCCCGGAAGTGCTCGCGCTGCTCGTCGCCCATGTAGATCGAGTCGCCCGACTGCCACGCCTTTTTGAAGTTCTCGTCCGTGTCGTCCACGACTCCCGGTATCCACGAGCAATTCCATTCCACGTACGGGCTGAGCGTACGCTCCTCGGGGCCCGGCGTGCCCACGAAGATGTCGTCGTCGAAGACGTTGATCTCGCGCTCCGCGCACCACGCGTACAGCGCCCCGGCGCGCTTGAGTATGGGATACTCGTTCTCGTGCGCCTTGTAGTAGTCCGTGTAGATTTTTGTGCGTTCTGAGTTTATGGTCATGTATTTGCCGCCCGTGAAAGCGTCGCGCTTCTCACGGATGCGCCGTATGCGATCCGACACCGGCGCGAATTTGAATTCGGACATCCCTTTTCACCTCACATAGTTTACAAAATTTTGTAATGACTGCTTATGCAGATTAAAGTCCTCCGGCGGACGTCAATTAACTCCCGACTGCGCCGGAGCCGCATCTATGGTGTGATTATACCACCGGCGCGCATCAAATGCAATGAAATTTTACTTTTTTATATCCTTTTTATATCGCGCGAAATATGGTGAAAATAATGTGAAAATAATCGCGCCTCTGTCAAAATTTTCTCTTGACAGTCAGCGCGTCCATATGATATATTGTGCGTAGGCAGTAGCCGAAACGGCTCGCCCAAGAATTACGTTATGAAAATAGCCGCAACCTTTGGCGGGGGGCGGCTATTTTCGTCTGTCTATGTACGCAAGTAACGCTATAATCAGCAGACCAACGGTCAATGCTATCATTTGCGATTCGTATACACTCAAACGCCCCACCCCCTTTCGGAGATGGGCGAGCCGTCCCATCACTGCCTACGCATCTGTATTCTACCCTATAGCGTGGCGACTGTCAATCACGGATTTCCCTGCGGGGCTTGTATTTCTGTAGGGGCGACCGCCCTCGGTCACCCCTACAGAAATAATAAACCCCGCAGGGTCCGCCATTGACAGCGACAGTGCGATAATGCGATATATTGTCGAAAGGTAGCAGTACAATTCACCCGCGTGAAAATGTGCGTGAAAATATTCTGTAATAAATATTTTCCCCAAAAAAAAGAAAATGTCTGGCGATAAAAATTGAAAACTGCAGGGCGGGAACTATCCATTGGACATGACCGATGCCTAAGGTTTTATAAACTAAAACTACGGCATTATATATCAATTTATGACAATAATCAGTCATATTTTTGTGCATAATTCACATATTTTGCTTGACATATCTGCTGAGAGGGAATACAATCCCGTTGAAAGCATGCTTTTATTATAACCACAGCCGGTAAAGGCGCGCGGCGAGGGCGCAAGCGCGCGGGATTGGGGGGCGTTGAGCGATGAGGATAAGGCTGGCCGTTTTGGACAGCGACAGGGGATATCTGGATAGGTTGTCCGCGTTTTTCGCTGCGCGATACGCCGATAAGCTCGAGACGTATACGTTCACGGAACGCGACGCCGCGCTGGAGTGCCTCCCGAGATCGAGGATAAACGTATTTCTGGCGGGAGAGACGTTTGACGTGCGCGCCGAGAAGCTGCCTAAGCGCTGCGGCTTCGCGCATCTCACCGATTCGCCGGATACCGGCGCGGCAGACGGGCGGCGGACCGTCTTCAAATACCAGGCGGCGGATATGATCTATAAGGCGGCGCTGGAGCTTTTCGATATGTCGGCGGGTCCCGTCAGGGGCAGAGGCGGCGAGGACGCGCGCGGCGTTGTGCTGTTCACGGCGGCGTCGGGCGGAGTGGGCTGCTCCTCGTGCGCCGCGGCGTGCGCCACGCGTTTTGCCCGCGCGGGGCGCAAAACGCTGTATCTGAATCTGGAACCGCTCGGCGACGCGGGGGCGTTTTTCGCCGGCGCGGGCCAGTCTGATTTCAGCGACATCATATTCGCGATAAAGAGCGGGGCGGCAAATTTGCCCTTGAAGCTGGAAATCGGGGCGAGGCGCGACAGGAGCGGCGTGTTCTTCTTCGCGCCGCCGCGCACCGCGCTCGACATGCGCGAGCTCGACGGAGACAATATGGATTCGCTCATGACTCAGCTTGAGACGTCCGGCCTGTATGAATACATAATCATTGACGCCGCGTTTTCTCCGGGGCCGCTGACGGCGAGTCTGCTGCTCCACGCCACGTCGGTTGTATTCGTATCGGACGGCTCCGAGATGGCAAACGGGAAGCTCCGCCGCGCGCACCGCGAGATCGAGATCATCGAGAGCCAGAGTGACCGGACGCGAGTTCCGCCCGTCTATATCTTCTACGATAAATTCAGCGGCAAGACGGGCGACTTCGCGCAGTACGACGGGGCGCGCGTCATAGGAGGCGCGCCCCGCTGGGAGGGCGCCGATACCGCGAGGATAATGGAGATACTGTCAGAGCTGGATGCTTTTGACGTCCTGGCGGACGCTGACGGCGGCGCGTCAGCCGACGCGGGGCGCGGAACGCGCGGCAGCGGAGTAAACGGATATGGATTTTGACAGAGAACAGGAACTCGTCGCGGAGATAAAAAAATACGTGGCGGACAATATGCCACTCGGCTCGATGGGCGACGACGAGCTGGAGGAGTCTATCCGGCTGATCGTAGATCGCCGTATGGACGGCGCGTACTGCGCGATCGAGCGGAGGGTGTCCATTGTCAGGCAAGTCTACAGCCAGATAAGGGGCTTCGGGCTGCTCGACAGCATAATGACCGACGACTCGATCACGGACGTCATGATCAACGGCCACGAGAACATCTTCATAGAGAAGGACGGCGCGGTGGAGCGGATAGACATGCGGTTTGAGAGCCAGCGCCGCCTCGAGGATGTGATACACCGCGTCGTGGGGTTGGCCGGGCGCGAGGTGAACCAGTCCAGTCCGATAGTCGATACGCGGCTCCCGGACGGCTCGCGTGTCAACGTGGTACTGCCCCCGGTGGCGCTGTGCGGGCCGACGATGACTATACGCAAGTTTTCAAAAGCCCCTATGACGGTCGACAGACTGATCAGGCTCGGCTCGATCACTCCCGAGCTGACGGAGAAGCTCGAATTGCTCGTGCGCGCGAAATACAACATACTCATAAGCGGCGGCACAGGCGCGGGCAAGACGACGTTCCTTAACGCGCTCTCAAATTACATACCAAAGCACGAACGGATCATCACGATAGAGGACTCGGCCGAGCTGCGTCTGTACGGGCTGGACAATCTCGTACGCCTTGAGACGCGCAACGCGAACGCGTCGGGGGCGGGCAGGATAACGATCCAGGAGCTCATACGCGCGTCGCTGAGAATGAGACCGGAGCGCATCGTCGTAGGCGAGGTGCGCGGCGGCGAGGCGCTGGATATGCTTCAAGCCATGAACACCGGACACGACGGCTCGCTCTCCACCGGACACGCCAACTCGGCGCGCGACATGCTGAGCAGACTGGAAACGATGGTGCTTCAAGGCGCTGCCGGACTGCCGCTCGAGGCCATAAGGCAGCAGATAGCCTCCGCCATCGATATACTCGTACACCTCTCCCGTATGCGGGACGGCTCGCGCAAGGTCATGGAGATAACGGAGGTCACGGGATACGAGGGCGGCGCGGTGGCGCTCAATCCGCTCTACAGCTTCGAGGAGGACGGCTTCAGCACGCCGGGCAGGGTGTCCGGCAGTCTTGTACGCACGGGAAATTCGCTGATAAACGCCCGGAAGTTCAAGCTGGCGGGCATAGACATTACATTTTAGGGGGACTCGCGGATGGAAAAGACGCGGGCGCTCGTCGGTTCAAAGAAAGACGTCAGGCCGCAGTACGGACTCTCGGCGGCGAACATGCGGACGCTCAACTATGAGGTCTGCCGTATGGGAACGGCCGGGAGAGCGCTGACATTTCTGGCGGGCTTTGCGATAGGGGCGGCGGTCGGCTATCTGTTTTATGGCGGCATAGGGCGCGACGCGTCCGGTGAACCGACGGCGCTGACGTATGCGCTCAACGTCCTGTTCGGAGGCGGCGCGGGCATATGCGCGGGGTTTGCCGGTATACCCATCCGGGAGCGCGGTATCCTCCGGCGCCGTTTCATAAAGCTCAGCCGTCAGTTCAGGGACATGCTCGAATCGCTCAACACGTCGCTGGGCGCCGGTAAAAACGTCAGGGACTCGTTCTCCGCGGTGTATGAGGACCTGAAGGCGCAGTATGAGGAGGACGCGTACATTCTGCGCGAACTGGAGGTCATACTGTCGGGCATCGCCAACAATATAGATATTGAGGACCTGCTGGAGGACTTCGGAAGGCGGAGCGGAAACGCCGACATTGCGAGCTTTGCGGGCGTGTTCAGAGTGTGCGGCAGAAGGGGCGGAGACATCAAGGACGCCGTGCGCTCGACGCACGAAATACTGTCCGATAAGCTCGAAATACGCGAGGAGATAGAGACCGCCGTCACGTCGAGCAAAACGGAGCAGAGCATAATGATGGTCATGCCCGTGGCGCTCATTTTTATCGTGAAGGTCATGAGTCCCGATTTCGCGTCAAACTTCACGTCCGCGCCGGGCATAGCGGCCACCACGGTGGCGATCGCGCTGTTTGTGGCGGCGTACTTCGTCGGCAGAGCGGTGCTTGACATCAAGATATAGGGCGTCGGGAGGCGTTAGTATATGCTGAATATGACCGACATAGTGATACTCGGCGCCGGCGGGGCGCTGACGGTTCTGTGGCTGGCGCTGTACGCGCTTGGGTACAAGCACGCGGAAATTTTCAGGCCGCTGGGCGAGCGTGAGTATCCGCTGCGCGCGCTCTATTTCGTGGGATACGAGGTAATGGCGCTGCTCCGTTACGGATACAAGTCGAGGAGCGACAGGCGGCGCAGACGCGCGTTTGAGGCGCTGTACGGCGAGCGCTACGCGGAGTATTACCTGAGAGTAATGCACGCTCAGCGGGCGACCGTGACGCTGACCGCCGCCGCTCTGGCGACGGTATTCTACGGACTTACCGGCGACGCGGCCTCAATGGCAATACTGCTCTGCCTTGCAGGTTTTTGCTGGTATTATCTCGGGACTGCCACGGACAGGCAGCTTTTGAACCGCGCCGACGAGATGAGGCGCGACTTCGGCGAGGCGGTATCAAAGCTGGCGCTCCTGACAAATTCCGGCATGATACTGCGGGAGGCGTGGGAAAACGTCGCGTATACGGGGCGGACGCGGCTGTACGCGGAGATGCAGCGCGCGGTGGAGGAGATGAGAAACGGAGTTCCGGACGCGGACGCGCTCCACAATTTCGGCGCGCGTTGCATGATACCGGAGGTCCGGAAGTTTGCGTCCACACTCATGCAGGGACTGAAAAAGGGCAACGTAGAGCTCGCGTATATGCTCAAGGAGCAGAGCCGGGAGGTCTGGTCGGCGAGGAAGCACGATGTGCGCCGACAGGGTGAAAAGGCCGCCGGAAAGCTGCTTATTCCGGTGACCATCATATTTGTCGGGATACTCATAATGATAGTCGTACCGATATTCTCCGGTATCGGGTAATCTGGCGCGGATTTGATGTCCGAAAATCGAAAGTGAGGTAGGAAAGAATGTTGTTGAATACCGTAATGCTGTTTCCGGTCACGTTCAAATCGCGGCTTCGCGACCTTGTGACGCGGGAGGACGGCGAGGTAAACATCGTCGCGATCGTGGTGCTAATAGGGATTGCGCTCGTTTTGGCCGTACTGTTCAGGAAGCAAATCCAAGCTCTGCTTGAAAAGCTGTTCGCATCAATAAACACCAACGCGGACACAGCCGTCGAGGACGCCATGTCGTAGGCGGTGGCGTTATGAGAAAGCCTTTCGGGCGTCGTCTCGCCAATGAAAGCGGTCTCGTGTTCATTGAGGCGGCAATAGTGTTTCCGGTGATGTTTCTCGTCGTCTTTTTTATGATTTTCTGGGGCAACGCGTTCTACACGAAGAGCAAGGCGGAAGCCGTGACGCGCAGAGTGGCGGTGGCGGGCGCGGCGTACTGCGCCGATTTGACGCTGCCCGCGGTATCGTCGGGCGGCGCGGCGGAATTCAGCGCCGGGAACGTGCGTCCCTACAGGTATGTCACCGGCATCAATCTGCCGGGCGGCGTGATAGGCGACGCCCTCTCAAAGGAGGTCGCGGCGATCGGCACGGGAATGTTTTCCGGAATGGCGCCGCGCTCGCCGGATTACAGTGTAAAGTTTGAGAATCTGATCATCTGCGCCACGGTGACGGTGGATCTGACGTATGTGATTTCGATCCCCATAAGGCTGCTCGGGATGGAGGAGCTGCTCTCCATGAGGGTGTCGGCGCGGGCGAATGCGCCCGTACCCGACGCGCCGGAGATGATCCGTAATATAAACATGGTTGAGGACTATATTCTGCAAACCGGAACGGACGTAAAGCTGAAGTCGGCCATCGACAAGGCAAAGAGTGTGTTCGCCTGACGCGGCGGCGCGGGCTCTGCGGCGGCGTACGCGCCGCCGCAGAGGGCAATACGAGGGGGTGAGATGTCGTATGGAGAGACGGAACCGGGCCGGCGAAGCCGTGCGCCGCGTTGGGCGGAAATGTTCTGTGAGGGGAGGCACGCGCGGCGCCGTGTCGGTGTTCCTTTCGGTGATACTCACGCCGTGCATCGTCGTGTCGGGCATGTTTGTCGATCTCAGCCGTGTACGGCTCGCCTCGGCGCTCACGGCTTCCGCGGGAGACCTCGCGCTGGACTCATTGCTGACCCGGTATGATTTCGAGTTGAGTGAGTTCTACGGTCTCATGGCGTCATGCCAGAACATAGAGGAATACTATGACGGCGCGGCAAAACGCTTTACTGCGGTTTTGAACCCGAGAGCGCTCGGCGACGACGAGATGGATACGGTTCTGGCGCAGATACTCGCGCTGCTTCGCGATGGCCGGGACGCTGCCGATCTGCTGAGGATAGACATAAAGACAGATGCCGGCGATATGTTTACGCCCGTCGCGGACGCCAACATGGCAAATCCCGCGTTTATAAAGAGCGGGATCGTCAGCTTTATGAAATACAGGGCGCCCGTTGGACTGCTGCTTGAAAACGGCATACTCCAGAAGCTGCGCGCGACCGGCGGAGAGTTGGCCGAGAGTGAAAAAAATCAGCCCCTCATTGAGACGCGTCATGAGTATTACGAGGCGGAGAACACGCTGCGCGATAAGGCGTACGACATATACGACAGTCTCCGCGAATACCAGACGCTGACGGGCGTCGGCCCCGACGTCAGATTACAAAAGCTGGCTCTGGAGCTCGAATCGTACAGGGAGTCCTACGGACAGATACACGCTATCATAGCCGCCGACGTATCCGGCGGGGATACCGGCGGGGAATATCCCGCGTTCACGCTCATGGGCGACGGCAGAACCGTCGCGGAGACTCTGGCCGACATCTGCAACGGCATGGCGCAAAGCCGCGCCGCCGCGGAACGTTCAAAGGCGCTGCTTGACGCCGCGTCCGCGAGTCTGGGGACTCTGAGCGGTTACATAGGCCCGTACAAGGACTCGTTTGTCAGTTGGGATTCCGCCGCCGCCTCGACGGACACGGCGATGGCCGGAACACACCTCGGCGAGATAGAGGACATAAGAGACGAGACCGGCATCGACGCCATAGACGAACGCGCCATATCCGAGCTGAAAGCCAGAGTAGACGGTCTGTCGGCGGCATACGGCCGGATACTCGCGGATATGGACGGTATGCGGTACGGCGGTATGCGCGTGAGCGATATTGCGAGCTATGACGACGCCGTGTGGGCGTCCGGACTGCTGGGCGCGAGTATGAGGGACGGGGAATCACTCGGCGCGTTTGTCGGGCGCACATTCAACTTCGCTCCGCGAACTGGCCCGGTTTTGAGCGTCAGCGCCGCTTCAGCGCGCCCGAATCTGAGCGCCGCGCCCGCGCCCTCGCTGTATACATGGATGGCCTCGGAATTTGGCGGAATCGAGCGGGGCTCAAAACGCAAGAGTGACGCGAAGCTCAAGGACTTCCTCAATATGGGCAAGTCCGAGTCTGCCGCGTCTAAGGAGAGCGGCTCCGCGGCCGGGGGCGAAATAATCTCGCTTGAGGCGGCGGATTTCCCGTCCGGCTTCAGCGGGGAAAAGATGTCCGCGCTGAGCGGTCTCGGCGGCGTCGCCGACGTCGCGGGCGAGCTTTTCAGAGACTTTGAGGGCGCGCTGACGAGTATGCGCGACGACCTATATACCGTGGAGTATGTGACGGGCATGTTCAGCCACTACGCCTATGAAAAAGAGGCGAGATACGGCCTCCTGACCGACGACGCCCGCGCGAGCATCACATGGCACAACAGCGCGACTTATTACGCGGGAGTGACGGGCGCCCCCGAGAAGCGCGGCACATGGCTGTCCGAGAGCGTTCAGGACGTATACAACAAGTCGCTCACCTCCAGACCCGTCAACGGGAGCAACAATTTCGCCTATGGCGCGGAGCTCGAATATATCCTCTACGGCGGAAAGAACAGCGACAATATCAGCAAGGCCGTCTCGTCGATATACGCGATACGCTATATTTTGAACACTCCCTACGCGTTTATGGCCTTCTGGGGTACGGACAACAATACGGGCCGCGCTATAAACGCGGCGGCCGCAGCCATATCCGCGTGGAGTGGAGGCGTTGTACCGGTACCGCTCATAAAGTCCGCCATGATACTCGCGCTCGTCGCGCTTGAGACGGCAAACGACGTGCAGATGCTCAAAGCCGGTCTGCCCGTCAAGCTGCTCAAGCTGTACACAGGCGGCGAGGGGGATCCCGACTGGGTGATGCAGTTTGACAGCGTCGGAGAGGGAGAATTGACGCCCTCCGAGCGCGGCGGCGGGTCACGCGGCGACGCCATCCGCCTGTCGTACGGGGACTACATGTACGTGTTTCTGGCTCTGGGGTACTGCGGGAGCGGAGACCTGTCCTCCGCAATGTACAAGCGCACGGCGGACGTCATACAGGCGAACGTCCGGCTCGCGGCGGGAGGCGACGCCTCGGCGCACTACTCTCTGGAAAAAGCAAAGATCTATATCGGCATGTCGGCTACGGTGCGGGCGAAGCCGTTCATGCTGGCGCTCCCCATCGCGTCGGGTTATGAGAACAGCCCCGCGGACACGGAGGATTGGTGTACCATAAGCTACGGCGCGACAAGGGGATATGGGGGATAGAACGAGGCCGAAAAGGGCGAGGTTGAAAAAAGCGAGGGAGACGTGACATGTTGGGGGTTGCCGGAAAAAGATATGAGGGATCGAGGCTCGGCGTCTGCGTCCAAAGCTCGGGCGCGGCTCGGCGGCTCGGTTGCGCGGGGAACGCGGGGAGCGCAGGAAGCCCGAAGCGGGCGGGCGCCCGTACTTGCGCGGACGCGGGACTTGGCGCGTGGCGCTCCGACGGCGGGGCGATTGTGATAGAGGCAACCATTGCGCTGACAGCGTTCATGTTCGCGATACTCACGCTGCTGCTGATCGTGGACATCTGCATCGTGCAGGCCAGAATAGGCGGCGCTCTGGTATCGGCGGCAAAATCAATATCTCAATACTCCTACCTGTATTACAAGCTGAATCTCGACGAAGCGCAAAAGCGGTCATATGAGGCGAGCGCCGAATCGAGACTCACGGCGGAGAAGACAGTAGACGGTATAGGCTCGCTGATGGATTCGCTTTCCGCGGCCGGGACGGGGTTGAGCGGGGGCGATTTCGACGGTTTGACGGCGGCTGTCCGCGGCGGCGCGGGCACTGTAAAGAACCTTGCCGCGATGTATAAAAACGAATTGAGCGACCCGAGAGCTTTTATCCTCGGAATGGCGAAGCTGGCTGGAACGGAGTTGGGCGAGGAGGGAAAAAATCTGCTCGGGCGCGTTCTCGCCCGCTCGTTCATGGAAAGAAATCTCACCGCGTCGTCAAGCGACGCGCCTGACCGCTTTTTGCGGCGGTACAGAGTGGCGGACGGGCTTGACGGACTGGACTTTACGGGGACGTCGCTGATGGCGTACGGGCGCTCGGAAGAGGTGAGGCTCGTCGTCTCATATGACGTGACCGTCATACGTCTCCTGGACCTCGACGTTAAATTCAAATTTACCCAGCGCGCCGGGACGTTGGCGTGGGGAAACGGCGTGTCATTTAAGGAGAGCGGGGGCGACGGCGGCGCTGCGGCGACCCCGGGCGACGGCGTCTGGGACTGGGATAATTTCACGCGCGGGCGATATATAACAAATCAGGAGAAGAAGAGCTTTAAGTATACGGGCAGCTCGGGCTTTGACGGATACGACGACACGGGCGGTAAAAACGAGTTTATTCAGGTGACCTCCATGTACGGCAGCTCATACTCCACGCACGCCGGCGTCACGGAAAAGCTCGGCGACACGCTGCGCAATATGCGAGGTATAGTCGCGGGGTACGGCGATACGATCACCGTTAAAAATTCGTCGGGAGCGGACGTCTCCGTCCACTCGGAACCGGATACGCGGACGTACAAGGTCGTGCTTGTCGTGCCGGAGAACGCCGACGTCGATATGATAAGGGCCGCCGCGGCCCGCTTTGAGGCAGAACGCCTCGCAGCCGGAGAGCGCGTGAGCGTCGAAATCAAGGCGGCGTACGGCGTCCCCGCGTCGGGCGGCTGATATTAATTCGCACGATATGTCGTGCCGAATTAATATCGCGCATATGCGCGAGAAAAGTCCCGAGCGGCTTTGCCGTAAGGATATGACTTTTCGAGCGGATTAATATATCGTGAACGAAAGGGGAAAACTGATGATAATAGCTGTGTTGGCGGCGACGCTTGCGCTCAGTCTCGCGGGGCTTTGGCTGACGCTGCGCGACGCCGGACAAAACGCGCCGGACGCGGATGGCGGCGAGGGGAGGCGCGGCGGACTTACCGCCGGTCTGACGCGGGAGCTGAAGGTTTACTCCGCAGTCATGACGGCGGTCTGTCTCGGCGCCGCGCTCGCGTTGGCGCTCATATATCCGCGCAATACATTCATATTCAACATGCGCAGGCTCTGTCTGCTGTCGCTGCTCGCCCCCACGGCTTTTATTGATTATAAATCATGTCGCATACCCAACTCGTTTATTATAGCGGGAATCGCGTACTGGGCGCTGCTGTTCACCGCGGAGATGATCGCCACGGGCGCGGGCGGTATGCTCAGAGTTGCGGCGGCAAACCTGATTACGGCCGGAGCGCTGGCCGCCGCCGCGTTTCTGTGTGGCGTCGCGATACGCGGCTCCATAGGCGCGGGCGACGTCAAGCTGTTCATGATCATGGGCCTGCTGCTCAGTGTCGAGGGTATATGGGGCTCGGTGCTTCTCTCGCTTGCCATATCCTTCATCGTGTCCGTATGGCTGTTGATCACGAAGAAAAAGACGCGGAAGGACGCGCTGCCGTTCGCTCCGGCTCTCGCGGCGGGGACGTTTATATCCGTGCTGCTAACCGGAATGTGAGAGAGGCGGTGGATTTTCGGATGAAATACAGAGTCGTCGCGCCTATCGTGCTGGTCGCGCTGCTTGGCTTTGCCGCGCACGAGAGAGCCGGGGCCAATATCCGCGCGGAGCGCGACTACGATACATACCTCGCCCAGGCGCGGGCGTACGCGGCGGACGACATCATCGTAGACGCCGCCGCGCAGTATGGAAAGGCTTTGAAAATTGCCCCGTCGCTCGCGCTGCGCATGGAGATAGTATATTTTTACGAGACGGCGGGCCGGGCAACCGTCGCCGACAAATGGTGCGAGGATACGATAGACGAGTATCCCGGCGAAGCCGAGCCGTACGAATATCTCATGAAAACGCGCTATGACGCGGGCGATGTCGCCACTTGCTTTGAGCTTTACGCCGCCATGACGCGGCGCGGCGCCGTTTCCGAGTTGTGCGACGGCATTATGGCGAAAATCGAGTACGCCTACTATACGACCGGGAGCTATGACGATGTCGCGACGTTCAGCGGAGGCTACTGCGCCGTCATGACGAAAGGCAAGTGGGGCTACATAGACGAGACGGGGGCAAGGCGCATTGAATCGGTTTTCGCCGTCGCCGGCCCGTTCGGTACGGACGGGAGAGCGGCGGTCACGGATACCGCGGGCGGCACATATTACATCGACGCGGAGGGCAACAAGCGCATTGCCCCGCCTGTGAGCCCGGGCGCCGACTCGCTCGGGCTTTTGGAGGACGGCGTCTATACGCTGGGCGGCTTTGGCGGCTGGGGACTGTACGACTCAAATAACACGCTGCTGTCGGGACTACACGAGGGCTTGACGGGCATCAGTGGCGGGCGCGCCGCCGTGCTCTCGGACGGCTTATGGTTTCTTGTTGACAGCGGCGGCGTCTTGGTGTCGGGCGACGGGTATGACGCGGTGAAGTGCGACGACAGCGGCGCCATTTACTCGGGCGGCAGATTTTTTGCGATGTCGGACGGTATGTATTACATGATGGACGGCGACGGGCGGCGCGTATCGGACGCCGGTTATGAGGACTGCAAGCCGTTCGTCCCGGGCGGCGGGAAGCTCGCGGCAGTGAAGTCGGGCGGTAAATGGGGCTTTGTTGACGACGCGGGCGCGTACGTCATAGAGCCTGTCTACGAGGACGCGCGCGGCTTTTCAAACGGATTGGCGGCCGTCAGGCGCGGCGGCGCGTGGGGATACATAGACGTGTACGGCGACATGGTGATCGAGAATATTTTTTCAGACGTTCGGGATTTCAACGGTCGCGGCAGCGTCCCCGTACAGCTCGACGGCGTTTGGCGGCTGCTGAAATTGTACAGGTAGAACGCCGCGTAGACCGGCGAGGTGAAAATATCATTGAAAATTATTAAAAATGAACATCAATCCGGCGATGGCGCTGGGAAAGGCGGTAATCACTATGGGCTTCACGTTTGAGACTCACGGCTCAGTCACATATCTCGTATACCGTATCGAGTGCGGCGAGACGACGGACGCCGCAAGTCTCGGTATGCTTATCAACAACACAATAACGGGACTCGCCCCTCTCTACTATACGCAATCGGACAGCGAAGTGTTTTTGAGGTACGCCGTCACATCAAAAATATCCGTGAAAGACTTTTTCGCGGGCGAGGTAACCAGGCGTATGCTCACCGGCGTATTCTCCGGAATTGCCGCGTCAGCCGCCGCCGCGGAGGAATATCTGCTTGACGTCTCGACGCTTGTTCTCGATCCCGAGTACATCTTCGTGGACGTTACGACGCTGCGGACGTCGCTGGTTTGTCTGCCTGTTGCGGGCAGGGTGACGGGCTCGCCGGAGCTGCGCGGATTTTTCAAGGAGCTCATAATAAACGCGCGGTATGACGCGCGCGAGAACCGCGAATATGTTGCCGGCGTTATCAATTACTTGAACGGAACCGCGCCTTTTACTCCGGGCGGGCTGAGCGATACCGTCAGGCAATTTGAGAGGTATGACGCCGGAGACCGTCCGGGGGACGGACGGGAGCCGGCCGCGGCGCAATTCGTCGCGCCGCGGCCGGCGGAGATCTCCGGAGAAGCGCCCGGCAAGGGCCGTGAGCGCCCGGCGGAGCTGAGCTTATCCGGAGATGAGCGCGGCGGCGCGCAGTCCGCCGAAATAGCCGCCGGCAAGGACTGCGAGGCCGCGCCGATATCGCTGCCGTATTTACTGATGCACTACAGCCGCGGTAACCGGCTGCTGTACAACAGCGGGAGGCGTCGCGCCGGCAAGCGTTCCGCCGCCTCCGCCGCCGCCGCGCTCGGAGAGCGGGAGGGCTTTGCGATACCGGGTGAGGCGCCGCCCCCGATAGGCGGCGGAGACGGCGCAGGCGCGGCGGCGCGTGTGGAGAAGCCGGCGATAAGGCGTGAAAAAAGACGCGGCGGGCGGCGCGGAGAGTATTCGGACGCACAGGAGCAAGGCAATGCACCGGCGCCCCGCCCGCCGCCGTCGACGGCGCGCAGGGGTTTCGGCGATACCGTTGTGCTGGGCGCCGGTGCGGTCGGAGAAACTACGGTTTTGTACGATCCTGGCTCGGCCGCGGGCGGAACGAACGGCGCGGCCACGCCCGGCTCGGGAGAAAACGCGCCGTATCTCATACGCGCCAAGAGCGATGAGCGGATAGAGCTGGATAAGCCGGTCTTCCGTATCGGCAAGGAGCCGAGCTACGCCGATTACTGTATCGCCGATAACTCCGCCGTAAGCAGAGGCCACGCGTATATTGCCACACGCGGCGGACAGTGTACGCTGGCGGACACAAATTCGGCAAATCACACGTATCTCGGCGGCGAAATGTTGACGTGCGGCCGGGAGTACGCGCTCACGCACGGCGCACGTTTCCGTCTCGCTAACGAGGAATTTGAATTCAGGCTGCATTAGGATCAAATTCGTTTGTCACGGCTTCGCCGTGACAAACGAGTTACGGGAGCTGGTTCTCGCCGTGTGCGCCGCGCGTCGGAGCGGATAGGAGGCGTCAATGCTTGAGAAGGGCGCGCTCATAGACAGAAAATACAGGATACTCGGCGAGCTCGGCAGGGGCGGCATGGGCGTCGTCTATATGGCGGTCAGCGCGGCGTCCGGCAAGCTGTGGGCGGTGAAGGAGACAAGGAACGACGGCGCGCGCGAGCTTGCGGTCGCGCGCCGAAGCCTGCTCGTCGAGACGGATATTCTGAGAAAGCTGTCTCACCCGAGTCTTCCGGGTATAGCCGATATAATAGAGCGGCAGTCGTCGCTCCTTGTCGTCATGGATTACATAGACGGCACTCCGCTCAGCCGCGTGGTGGGCGAGCGGGGCGCGCAGCCGCCGGAGCGCGTGATGAGGTGGGCAAAGCAGCTCTGCGACGTGCTCTGCTATTTGCACAGCAGGACGCCGGCGATAATATACAGGGACATGAAGCCGTCCAACATCATACTGCGGCCTGACGGCAATGTGGCGCTGGTCGATTTCGGCGCGGCGCGCGAATTCACGGCGGACGCTCCCGCGAATATCGCAAGTCTCGGCACAGCCGGATATGCCGCGCCGGAACAGTACGGAGGGCGCGGCATACCCGACGTTAGAACGGATATATTCTGTCTCGGAGCGACGCTCCGCCACCTGCTGACGGGCGTTGACCCGTCGTCGCCGACGTCTGAAAACACGTCGCGACGACCGACCGCTCCGGCGCCGCCGTCCGGACTTGACCGGATCGTCGAGCGGTGTACGCGCCCGCATCCCGACGACAGATATCAGTCATGCGCCGAGCTGCTGTATGAGCTCGACAGCTGTACGGAGCGGCGGGACGGGCGGCGCGGGAAAGAGAGGCCACGCAGACCGGCGGCGTTCATGCGTTCGCTGACAGCGCCGATTCTGCGCCGATTCCCGCGGCAATAAAGCTGCTCGCAAATTGACGATGTAGTCCGCGCGTGGTATAATTTTTGCGGAATAACGCAATACGGACAGTACGTGACGGCCCCGGGCGCGGGAGACATCCCCGCCGGCGCGTCGGTCGGGATAGAGCTTTTGAGATGAGGTGATTTTACATCGACGGTAGAATCATGGCCGTGGACTACGGGGAGGCCCGCACCGGTATAGCCGTGTCCGATCCGACGGGCAGCATAGCGGGAGACGCGTGGACGATAGTCGAGCGCGACCGGGACGCGCTGGTGCGGAAAATAGTCGCCGAGGCGTCAGACAGAGAGGTGCGCCTTATAGTCGTCGGGTTTCCGAGAAATATGGACGGAACCGCGGGGGCTCGGGCCGTCCGCAGCGCGGAGCTTGCCGACATGCTCCGAGGTGCGGTTGGAATCGAGGTCACACTGTGGGACGAGCGGCTAACTACGGTGGATGCGCATCACATATTAGATACCGTGGGCAGACACGGTAAAAAGCGGAAAACCGTCGTTGACGCCGTCGCCGCCTCGCTCATTCTCGAGGGGTATCTCGGAGGACGCCCCGAGGTTTCACATTTCAAATGATTTTGCGATTGGCTGCGCGAAACAGCTCGATTACAATTTGTATAGTTTTTTATTGGCGCCGGGGAACTGCAGGCGGACGTCAAAATAATGTAGATAATTTAACGCCAACCTGCATTTCAGCCCGTACAATTTCTGCGTTTTAGACAAAATAATACGACGACAAGCGGAAAGGAACGGGGCGTCCGGTTTACGCGGGACAGTCGGCCGGAGTTTTTCTACAGATAGTTATCCACATTTTCCACCGAGTTTTCCACAGTCCACAAATCCACGCCCCGAGCGGCTTTACAGCGAAAAATCATCAAAACGGGAGAGGCCGCGGATGCGGTTTTTGTGTTTCGGCGCGGGTCGTAAGCGGACGCATAATATCCCGTTTGTATGAGTTTTACTCGCAATACACACGCAAACGAACCGGACGCGTTACAGTTTCAGGCCATCCGCGTCAAACGCGTTTGAGATATTGCGATACGGAGTTGCGCATAAAGCGTTTAGTGCCCGCCGTGTCAAACGCTATCTCCAGAAGCGCGTCGTTCCCGGCGGACTGCGCGAGTGTGACGAGTCCGCGTCCGAATAATTTGTGTTCGACCGTGTCGCCCGGGCGATAGTTCTCGGCGGGCGGTTTTTGTTTTGCGGGCGCGGGCGCTTGGGCGGCCCCCGCGCGGCGCCGCGCGGGGGGAGGGTAACGGCTCCCGCGCGGCGGTGCGTGACCGGTCTCATATTCGGTGTCGTCAAAAACGATGTCGATGTTCGCGCGGCCCGACCTCGGCTTTACGATATGCTCGTCGTCGATCTCCTCCACGAAGCGAGAGAGCTTGCCGGGCGCGGTCTTTCCGAACAGCATACGCCGGCGCGCGCTCACGAAGCAGAGCGTCTTGCGCGCGCGCGTTATCGCGACGTAGCACAGTCTGCGCTCCTCCTCCAACTCCACGGGGTCGCCTATGGCGCGCATACCGGGGAAAATGCCCTCGTCCGCGCCTGCTATGAAGACGTTGTCAAACTCCAGCCCCTTTGCGCTGTGCATGGTCATCAGCACGGCACGGTCAAGTCCGTCCTCTCCTCGGTCGAGGTCGGTGTACAGCGCCGTCTCGCTGAGAAAGCCGTTGAGCGAGCCGTCCGGGTTTTCGTTTATGTAGTTGAGTATATTCGTCTTCAACTCCCGAACATTCTCGATCCGCGAAATATTTTCCTCTGTCCTCCTCTCCTCCAGCGCCCTCACATAACCGCTGCGTTCGAGCAGTGCGTCGTAGAGCTCCGGCAGCTCCGGCGACGCGTCGTATAAGCGCAGAGCCTCGATAATCCCGCAAAAACCGAGCAGCTTTGGGGACGCCTTTTGCAGCTCGGCGTATGACGCGGAATTTTGCATGGTCGTAAATATCGCGGCGTTTTCGGAGACGGCGATTTCGGTCAGCAGCTCTATCGTACGCTGGCCGATGCCGCGCGGCGGGGTATTGATTATCCTCAATAAACGCAGGTCGTCCGCCGGATTGTTCACGACACAGAGGTACGAAAGCATGTCCTTTATCTCGGCGCGCTCATAGAAGCTCGTGCCGCCTACGACGCGGTACGGGATCCCGTAACCCTTGAACGCGTATTCAAGCTGGTTCGACTGCGCGTTCATGCGGTACAGCACCGCGCTGTCGCTCCATTTGCCCCCCGCGCTGACCAGCGCCAAAATGGAGTCGGCGATAAAACGCGCCTCCCCGCGCTCGTCCGGCGCGATGTGGACTGTGGGCGCGTCGCCGCCCGTTTTCCGCGTCCACAGCTTTTTGCCGCGTCTGCCCGTGTTGTTGCTTATGACGTCGTTCGCGGCGGCGAGTATATGGCTTGTGGAGCGGTAATTCTCCTCGAGCCGTATGAGTCGTGCATTTTTGTACTTGGATTCAAAGTTCAGGATATTCTCTATTGTCGCGCCCCTGAATTTATATATGCTCTGGTCGTCGTCGCCGACGACGCAGATATTCCGATGCCCCCCGGCGAGCAGCTCCGCGAGCATGTACTGTAAATTGTTCGTATCCTGATACTCGTCTATCATGACATATTGAAACTTGCTCTGGTAGAATTGCCGGACGTCCTCATGTTCCCGCAGCAACCGCACGGCGAGCAGCAGCAGATCGTCAAAATCCAGCGCGTTCGCCGCCCGCAAACGGTTCTCGTACTCCATGTACGCCTTTGCCGTATTGCGCCGGCGAACATCGCCGCTCTTTTGGGCGTCGTCGAAGAAGTCCCGCGCCGATATCAGTGCGTCCTTAGCGCGGCTGATTGCGCTGAGGACGGCCCTCGGCGGATACGACTTGTCGTCGAGATTGAGATCCCGAATCACCCGTTTCATGAGCGATACGCTGTCGGACGCGTCGTATATGGCAAAGGATCTGCTGTAACCGAGCGCCTCAATATCGTGGCGCAGTATGCGCACGCACGCCGAGTGGAACGTCATGGCCCAGATGTCAAGCGCCTCCGGCCCCAACCGCCGTTCAAGCCGCTCCTTTATCTCACCGGCCGCCTTGTTGGTAAACGTGATGGCGATTATGCGCCACGGCGCGACGGGTTCGAACTCGCAAAGCGAAAACGCCCGGTCGCGGCTGTCCGGGCGCGGTGAATCGTTGTACCGCTCGATAAACTCGAGGTCGTCCCGCGTGACGTACTCCGGAACGTCGGAGGAATCGGAGGCGCGTCCGAAGCTGAGCAGATTGGCTATCCTGTTGATGAGCACCGTCGTCTTTCCGCTGCCGGCGCCCGCGAGTATGAGAAGCGGCCCCTCGGTGGCCAGAGCCGCGTCCCTCTGCATCTCGTTCAAATCGGAAAACTCGCGCTCAATAAAGCGCCGGCGCGCGGCGGCGAACCGCTCGCGCAGCTCAGACGCCGTCATTATGTACCCCTGCGAGCGTCCGTCCGAACGCGTCCGCCTCCGTCATGGCCTGCAGTATAGAGTCCGCCGTCACGGGAAACGGGAGGTTACCGGACGGTCTGCCCGGCTCCGCGGCGGTCTCCGCGACGATCCGCAGGGATATAGCGTCGGCGCCGTCCGCGCCCAGCTCCGCGAGCGTCGTCGGAAGTCCGACCTCGCGGCAGAAGCTGTAGACGCTCCCGAGCTCGTCCTCCGGCACGCCCTCAAGCACAAGCTGGACGAGAAGGCCGAAAGCCACCTTCTCGCCGTGCGTGTACGCGTGCATACACGGCATACATGAAAACGCCTCGCTCAACGCGTGCGCAAGCGCCACGCCCGCGCTCTCGAAGCCTAGGCCGCTCAGCAGAGTATTGGCCTCCACTACCCTATCCAGCGCCGGAGTGACGACATTGTCGCGGCAGGCGGCGACGGCGTCGGGGCCGTTCTCGAAAAGCGTATCACGGCACAGCCGGGCGAGCGCCGCGGCCGTCAGCGTGACGGCGCCGCCCGACACGTTGAGAGCGCCGGAGCGCAGACACGCCCGAGCCTCGTACCACGTGGCGAGCGCGTCGCCCATACCGGACACGAGCTGGCGGACGGGCGAGCGAGCTATGACCGCCGTATCCACGAGCACGAGATCGGGGTTGCGCTTAAAGGTCTGTATCCTGTCAAACGAGCCGTCGTCGCGGTATATGACCGAAAGCGCGCTGCACGGCGAGTCGTTCGACGCGACTGTCGGCACGATGGCGACGGGCAGCCCGGCCGCGTCCGCAACCGCTTTCGCCGTGTCGATCGCCTTTCCGCCGCCGCACGCTATTACTACGTCGCAGAGCTCCGCGCGCGCAAGCCGCGTCAGGCGCGCTATCTCGGCATCGCTCGATTCGCCGCCGAACGGCGCCTCGGTCTGGCGTATACCGTGCTCCCGGAAGCTGCGCTCTCGCCCCTCGCGCGTGACCGCGAGGCCGGTTTTGCCGCCTATGACGAGCGCGTTGACGCCGAGCGGCCTCACGTGTACGCCGAGCTCAAGCACCGCGCCGGCGCCCTGAACGTATTTCGACGGCGATATGAATATATAAGGTCTGTTTGTCATAATAACTCCACTAATCTGTTAATTTGCCAAAAGAATAGCACAAACAGCTTAATGAGTCAATAATAACCGAAAAGCGAACATTTCGTTTGCACTCGTATTCGCTCTCTCGTCCTTTTCGCCTGTCCGCCGACAGGCGGGCTGTGGCTCGAGAACTACGTCCCAAGCCGAAACGAAGCCCGACGGACAGTTAACAGTTAACAGATAACAGATAACACCTTCCCGCGGTCCCAATCCCCACATCCCAAACCGAATCGCAACCGGGGCGTAGCGGTTGCGATTCGGAGAGGACGAACCGCGTAGCGAGCGAGCTTTCGGCTATAGCCGGAAGCGAGACTTAGCGTAGCGTGTGAGGACGATACGCCTCAAGCCGTGACAAACGAAATATAACGCTTGACAAATTATAGCCAATGGTGTAGTATGGCGTCACAATGCGGTCACGAAGGCCGTGCAGGCGAAGATACGGCAGCCCTCCCCCAAAAAAATTTACTCCCCCACGTTAAGAATATAATATTGTCAAACTATAATTTAGCCACGAAGGTTAACAGCGCCGCTCGAAAGCGGTTATGTCCGCCGGAGTGGTTTATTTTATTGGGCGTTTCAACGCCCGGCACTCCGAAAATGAAGCTCACAAAGGAAGTATGACATGAAAAGGATCAGAAAAATCATCGCGGCGGCGGCGGCTCTTACGCTTGCCGTTTCCCTGCTCGCGGCGTCGGTGGGCTGCGGCCCGTCCGCCCCGCCCGACGCGTCGGAGACGCAGACCGGCGTTTCCTCCCCGGTTCCCGCGCCGTCTGCTTCGACGACGACGGGCGGCGGCGAGTCCGCCGCGACGCCGGATGGCGACACGACAGCCGCAAAGACCGAGGTCACCATTGGTTTTACGAGTATCCCCTCGAACTACGACCCGCTGACTACCGGCGGCCACGGCAGCTACATGTCGCTGATTTACAGCACCCTCGTCGCGCTTGACTCGGACGTAAACGTCGTGCCCGACCTCGCCGAAGCCTGGGAGGTGAGCGACGACACTCTCACATACACGTTCAGGCTCCGCACGGACGCGAGGTTTTCCGACGGCGAGCCCGTAAAAGCGTCCGACGTTGTGTTCTCGTTCAACACTATGATGACGGCGGAGGGCGCGGAAATCGACCTGAACGCGATCGACAGCGTCAGCGCGGACGGCGATACGGTCACAATCAAGCTGAAACAACCGCGTTCGACGTTTATTCTCGATGTCGCGGGCATCGGCATTGCGCCGGAACATCTGTATAGCGACGATTTCGGTCAAAACCCAATAGGCTCCGGCCCGTACAAGCTCGCGCAGTATGATGTTGACCAGCAGTTTATCCTCGAAGCGAACGAGCTTTACTACGGCAAAGCTCCGCAAATCAAAAGAGCGGTGTTCATTATGATGTCCGACGAGGACACGCAGCTTATCGCGGCAAAGTCCGGGCAGGTGGACATCACGCTGACGTCTGCGACGCTCGCCGCCACGAATACGATCGACGGCTATAATCTGCTCGTAGAGAAAACCGTTGACAATATGGGCATCGTCATGCCCGTCATTCCCGCCGGAAGCGGCACGAGTGCGCTCGGCAACCCAATGGGCAACGACGTTACCAGCGACGTGAACCTGCGCAAGGCAATCGCCTACGCAATCGACCGTGAAAAGCTCTGCCGGGACGCGCTGAACGGCTACGCCACGCCCGCATATTCCGAGAACGACGGTATGCCGTGGTGGAATCCCGAAAGCGTCATCGAAACCGATGTGGAGTACGCCAGGAAGCTGCTCGACGACGCCGGTTGGACAGATACGGACGGCGACGGCATACGCGAGAAAAACGGCTTGAAGGCGTCCGTACCCGTGTACTACTTCGCGGGCGACACCGCGCGTCAGGCGACAGCGATGGGCGCGGCGAACCAAGTCCTTGAGAACATCGGCGTCGAGCTTGTCGTAACGGGGCTTGGCGAGGAGGATGTTATGAAAATAATGGTCTCGCAGCCTATGGTGCTCGCGTGGGGCAGCGCAAACCCGATCACAAGCTACTATCTCTATCACTCGTCAAGCGTGGGCAAGGACGACTGGTATGACCCGGAGAGCTTCGGCTCGCCCGTCGTCGACGGCTATCTCGACGCGGCGCTGAACGCGACGAGCCTTGAAGAAGCTATTCCGTACTGGCAGAAGGCGCAGTGGGACGGCACGACCGGAACGAGCATGCGCGGCGAATGCCCCTATATATTCCTTGTCAATAAGGACCACCTCTACTGGCGCAGGGACGGGCTAAACACGGGCGAGCAGATGATTCACGCGCACGGCGCGGCGTGGACGCTGGTCGCAAATCTGAAGGACTGGTATTGGGAAAGCTAAATGTCTAAGCTAAAGCCGATTGCTGTCTATATCGCGAGGGGGATTACACTCCTCCTCGCGGTGAGCATATGTTCGTTCATACTGGCAAGCGCGTCTCCGATAAACCCCGAGACGCGCTACCGCCTGTCGCACCCCGGCGTGTCCGACGAAAAGGTGGCGCAAATGCGCGATTACTGGGGCATTGACGAACCACCCGTACAGCGTTACCTCGGATGGCTCGGCGGCATTTTGCGGGGCGACTGGGGCAAGAGCACGTCGTACCGCCAGCCGGTGCTCGACGTGATCGGCGTACGCTTCAAAACGTCGCTCGCGCTTATGCTCACGGCTTGGACGCTGTCGGGGCTGTTCGGGTTCGGGATAGGCAGTCTCATGGCGGTGTTTCGCGGACGCCCACTTGACCGCATCGTCAAGCGCGTATGCCTTTTTATGTGTTCAATTCCAACATTTTGGATTGGGCTGGTGTTTCTTGCGGTGTTCGCGGCTATGCTGGGCTGGTTCCCGTTCGGGCTTGCCGTTCCGGCGGGCGTACCGCCGGAGCAGGTGACCCTCGGGCAGCGCATACACCACTTGATACTGCCCGCGCTCACGCTGTCCTTCCTGTCGTTTTCTAACCTTGCCCTGCACACGCGTGAAAAACTCATAGACGTATACGACAGCGACTTCGCGCTGTTTGCCCGCGCCCGCGGCGAAAGCGATACGAAGATACTGTTCCGCCACGGCATACGCAACGCGCTGATACCGGCGATCACCATGCAGTTTGGCTCATTTGCGGAGCTGTTCGGCGGCTCGGTGTTCGCGGAGAATATTTTCAGCTATCCGGGGCTTGGCGCGGCGGTATCGGTGGCGGGGACAGGAGCGACGGATATTCCGCTGTTCCTCGGTATCGTGATGTTTTCGGCGTGCTTCATATTCGCCGGCAATCTCATCGCGAACATACTGACAAACCTCATCGACCCCCGCACAAAGGAGGCCGCGCGATGAACAGACGGCTTTCGGCGGCGATTACCGCGGGCGTAATCCTCGCGGTGATCCTCGCAATTTATATCGGCGGGACGTTCCTGCCGGAATCCGCGCTTCGCGCCGACTTTTCGCAAAAGGGACTGCCGCCATCGGCTTCGCATATATTCGGCACGGACTTCCTCGGGCGCGATATGTTCACGCGCACCGTCAAGGGCCTGTCGATTTCGCTTGTGATCGGCGCTGCGGCGAGCGTGATATCGGCGTTTATCGCGCTTGCGGTCGGCGTGACCGCCGCGATGGGGCGCGGGTGGGTTGACCACGCCGTAAACTGGTTCATAGACGTGTTTATGAGCGTTCCGCACACGGTGCTGATCATCCTGATTTCCGTCGCGCTCGCCCGCGGCGTAAAGGGGATGCTGGTCGGCGTGGCGGTTACGCACTGGGTGGGCCTTGCGAGGATCATTCGCGGCGAGGTCATGCAAATACGCGGCCGGCAGTATATCGCCGCGTCGCGGCGGTTCGGCAAATCGCCGCTGTGGATAGCGCGCAAGCATATTTTGCCGCATATGGTTCCGCAGTTCTTTGTGGGGCTGATTCTGCTGTTTCCCCACGCGATAATGCACGAGAGCGGCTTGACGTTTTTGGGCTTCGGACTGCCGCCCGAACAGCCGGCGATCGGGATAATACTGTCGGAATCAATGAAGTATATATCCGGCGGCGCGGTCTGGCTCGCGTTTTTCCCGGGACTGTCGCTTGTCGTCCTCGTTCTGCTCATCGACAAGCTCGGCAACACCATACGCTATTTGCTTGAACCGAGGGAGGCGCAGTTGTAATATGCTCGATGTAAAAAACCTTTCCCTGTCGTTCCGAATGTACGACGGCGCGTTCAGGCGGCGTGACTTGAAGGTTATAGCCAATCTGAACGTCTCCGTGCGCGAGGGCGAAATACTGGCAGTCGCGGGTTCAAGCGGTTCGGGCAAGAGTCTGCTCGCCCACGCGATCCTCGGAGTGCTGCCGAAAAACGCCATATTGGAGGGCGAAATGCTCTGGTTCGGCAAACCGCTCGACGCGGCGCTGCAAAAAAAGCTGCGCGGGCATCAGCTCGCCCTTGTGCCGCAGAGTGTGACGTACCTCGACCCGCTTATGCGCGTGGGGCGGCAAATTTCAAAAGAAAAGGAAACGGTCAAGGAGCTGTTCGGGCGCTACCACCTGCAAGACGAGGTTGCGCGCCGGTTTCCGCACGAGCTGTCCGGCGGTATGACGCGGCGGATACTGATAAGCGCCGCGCTCGCGGGCGAGCCAAAAGTCGTCATCGCCGACGAGCCGACGCCCGGGCTATCACCCCATCTCGCGGAGCACGCGATGAAGCATTTCCGCGAGATCGCCGACAGCGGGTCGGCTGTGCTGCTCATCACGCACGACATTGATTTAGCCGTGCGCTTCGCCGACCGCATAGCCGTGTTTTACGCGGGAACGACGGTCGAAACGGCGAACGCTTCGGATTTCGCCGACGAGAGCCTGCTGCGGCACCCGTACAGCCGCGCGCTTTGGCGGGCTATGCCGCAAAACGGTTTTTCTCCGACTGACGGAACACAGCCGTATGCGGGCAGCTTGCCGGCAGGGTGCCTGTACGCGCCGCGCTGCGCAATGCGCACGCCGGAGTGCGTCTCCGCGCCGCCGGAGCCGCGAGACATACGCGGCGGGGAGGTGAGCTGCTTATATGCTACTTGAAGCAAAAAATCTCGTGTTCGGCTACGAGCGCGGGAAAAATACGCTGGACGGCGTGAGCCTCGCAATCGAGGCGGGGGAGCGCGTCGCGCTCGTCGGGCCCTCCGGCTGCGGCAAGAGCACGCTCGCGCGCATCCTCGCGGGGCAACTGCGCCCGGCGTCGGGCGCAGCGACGCTTGACGGCAAGCCCTTGCCTCTCCGCGGGTTCTGCCCCGTCCAGCTTATCTATCAGCACCCTGAAAAAGCGATCAATCCGCGCTGGAAGCTCGGCAAGACGCTCACGGAGGCGTGGTCGCCCGGCGATGAGTTTTTGTCGGAGCTCGGCATAGAAAAGGCGTGGCTCGGGCGCTATCCCGCCGAGCTCTCCGGCGGTGAATTGCAGCGTTTTTGCATAGCGCGCGCCCTCGCGCCCCAGACGCGGTTTATCATAGCGGACGAGATAAGCACGATGCTCGACGTGATAACGCAGGCGCAGATATGGGAGCTGCTGCTTCGCGTCGCCGATGAGCGCGGCCTCGGATTGCTCGCCATTACACACAGCCGCGCGCTCGCCGAACGCGTATGCGCGCGCGTCGCGGAGTTCGGGGATTTGCGCTGAGGCATTCCGCCGCTCGTATGTCTGGCAAGTAATTGTTATCTTGTCATGCCTCCGGCAGGGTTTCGTTCTCACGCGCTACGCTGTAGGGTCGTCCGTGCGGCTTTCGCCGCTTGTATGTCTGGCAAATGCTTGTTATCTTGTCATGCCTCCGGCGGGTGACTTTTCGTCCCGCCGAAAAGTCACCAAAAGGCGGCTAAAAGAGGGGGCGGGCCCCCTCTTTTAGAAAACTCCCCCAAAAATGCGGGGGCGTAGTTCGTCTGCTACTGTCGATTGGCTATGTTTAAAGGTCAAATCCAAGTGCCCTACGAGAGACGCGTTTTGCGTTACCCCCTGCGGTCATGCGTTGGCCACGTGAGGGCGGGTTTTAAACCCGCCCTCACGTAATACCGCAAGTAGTCGTGTTTTGACGCGGGCGACCGTGGGCGGTCACCCCTACAGGACAGGGAACGCGCGATGCCGCGCAAAATACCCTGCCGTAGCCGCAACCCGGGATGTGGACGCCCGGACGCCCGCATAAGGGTTGACAGGCTTCTCTTTATGTGCTAGTATGGCAGTAGATAGTCCGCACACGGGGGTGTAGCTCAGTTGGGAGAGCGTACGGTTCGCATCCGTAAGGTCGAGAGTTCGAATCTCTTCATCTCCACCATCCACATGTCAGCCCCTCGGCAAAAGGCTTTTTCGAGCTGTTTTGTCGGGGGGCTGTCGCCTGTTTTCGGTCATTTGGTATTACGTCGCCGACCGGGAGCAAGCCGGACGGCGCGCGCCCGCGCGCAGGCAATTCAGCGCGTGATCGTGAACTTGCGTTCTTTTTGTCTATTTCAGCGGACATCGGGTACACTATAAGCAAGTAAGCATAGAAAGCCGGTGTTGCAATATGAAAATGAGCAAGGAAGAATACGCAAAATACGTGAAAAAAATGTCCCCGTCGCAGCCGGCGTCGGGTAAGCTGGCAAAAGCGTTTGTGATTGGCGGACTGATCTGCTGCGTCGGACAGACCGTGATGAACGCGTACCGGTTACTGGGAGCGCGCGAAGATCTCGCGTCCGCAGCGACAACCGTCACCATGATATTTCTTGGTTCGCTGCTGACGGGACTTCGCGTGTACGATAAGCTGGCAAAACACGCGGGCGCCGGTACGCTCGTGCCTGTGACGGGCTTTGCCAATTCCGTGACCTCTCCGGCGATGGAATTTCACAGCGAGGGTGTCGTAACGGGCACATGCACAAAGATGTTCGTAATAGCCGGTCCCGTCATCGTGTTCGGAATCACGGCGTCCTCCATATACGGACTGATATATTGGCTCGCGACGTCGGTATTTCGGTAAACGGGCTTTTCAAATTGGTTGAACGGATGTTCTGCGGGGTTAAGGGCTTCGCCCGGGGTGTGCCGGGAAAGATCTGTGGGTCAGCATTAGTATTGCAGTACAATAACACAAAAACCCCATTGACACTTCAACACTTCAACACTTCAACATTGTTCGCCAAAATTTCAAAATATTTGTTGCATATCTTTTCCCGATGTGGTAGTATACCCCTGCGAGACCGGTAAAACGGGCCGCGGCGGTCGCGAGGTGCTTGCAACACCGCGCGACGCAAGTAGGGAAGACTGTTAAAACACACGCCTACGAGCACGGAAATCCCGCCGCCACAGCGATTTTAGTATACACTTTTTAATCTGTGTTTACAATCTCCTTCCGGGGTTGCTGGGGCGATACGCGGTGATTTCCGCACAACGCTGAATTGAAGGCGCCGTTTCCCGCGCCACACCTTGTGTACATATGGCGCGGCGGGTACGGCGTACATGTTGGGCGCGTAGGTAACGGGCGATACTTCGCCAAAGTTCCCTGCGCGCCCGTTTTTGCCGGTTCTCACGGAGACCTCGCGCAGAGGTCTCCGTGAGAACTACAATTATATTTTGGAGGGCGAAGACAGATGACACAAGAGAGGTTTAGAGTTCAAAAAAAGGCGGGGTCAAGGTTATTGGCATTACTGCTCGCGTTCGCGCTGGCGGCGTCGCTGCTGCCGATCAGCGCGAGCGCGGACGTCGGCGAGATGAACGAAATGGCGGCACAGTTCGAGGAAAACCTCGCGGCGGCGCAGGAGATTATGGACGATGGAGGTTTTCTCGCGCCGATTGGCGAGGTCGCTGTGGACTCGGTAGCGATAAGCAACCGTGCGGAGCTGGAGGCGATAACAAGCAACCTCGCCGGGACGTACCACCTCACAGCGGACATAGATTTGAGCGACACTGAGTGGATTCCGATTGGAGATTCTGAAAACCCATTCTCAGGTGTTTTTGACGGTCAGGGGCATAAAATCAGCAACCTGACGATAACGGGCGACAGTTATCAATATAACGGTCTGTTTGGGTATGTTCGGGACGCGACGATAAAAAACGTAGGCATGGTGGGTACAAATATCAACGTTTCATCATCCTCATCTGCGGGCGGCATTGCTGGAATCGCTTATGCTTCTGAATCTTCTTCATTGACAATAGAGAATTGCTATAATACCGGTGATGTTTCATCATTGTCATCATCATCTAGCACCAATGCGGGCGGCATAGCGGGAGAAGTTTATACTTCGAGTGTTGCTGCTGGCCATTCTTCCGATTCTGATATAGGAATTGCAAACTGCTATAACACAGGCACGGTTTCCGCCTCGTCCTCCTCGTCCTCATATGCATCCGTTGCGGGCGGCATTGTGGGGCGCGCTTATGTTTATCATGGATTTTCACGAGATTAAGTATACCCAATTAAGTGTGCGTACTAGCGGTAAACGCCAGTCGTTTCTGACCTAGCCAAGGATATGGGTCGTCCAGCAGTGGAATGCTTTCAC
>JAISXU010000080.1 GCA_031270395.1 Oscillospiraceae bacterium | reverse complement strand
TCACTTCAGGCACAAAATGATCATGAAAAGGCATGGTCATAATGCGCCTGTTTTGCGGTTGCCCGTCCCGGCGAGCAAAACGCGATTTTAACGTAAAGGTTGAACTTGTTTCAACCTTTACCACCCTCCCGGTTTTTTTTGGCGCCGTGGGCGACTCCCGCTGCCGACTCCGTTGCCGACTCCGCGCATGGCGGGAGTCGCCGCGACACCTTTTGTCAAATTTTACCTCGCGGAATTATCGCAAAACATACCCCAATTTAACTTTTTTCCTTTTTATCTGATATTTTTTGTGCGGAGTTTCATCCTCACGCGCTGCGCTCCCGGTTGTCCGTCCCACCTATGCGGCTTTCGCCACACGGGTGACCCGGACAGAGAACCAGTTTCGGAATCTTGTTTCACATTTGGCTATGGATTATTGCGAGCGGAATAAGAATAATTGAAGGCGCTCCGCGCTTTATCCGTATGGGGATGCCCGAATTGCGGTTAATTACTTTTAGCAGGGGCGATTTGTCGTCAAAATGAACTTGAATTCCGCGGCGGGCGGTGATAGATTGTACTACATAGCGGCATAATGTCTCTACGCGGCGGCGATTTTTCGCGGCAAGCGGCAATTAAGGACATACAAAACATTTGATAAAAAGGAGTGATAAAAGCAATGGGCAATTCGGTTGCCAAATTGGATCTCACGAAGATTCCGTTTGGCCGGACGCGATCCCGCTTCATGGTGTTTGAGGAGGACAACGCGGATCGCGAGGAACGCAGGCCGCGGCCCGGGAAGGTCGTCCGGCAGGAATACCCGGTACAGCACGAGGACCCGAACGACGTGGATTTCCAGCGCGGACTGTACTTCGCCGTGTGCGCGCAGGGAGGCGCCGCGCCGCGCCGCCGCGGCTTGGTGGACATCGCGCCGATATATGGGGGGGGGCCGATACCGTATACATATACGGCGACGCCGTCGCAGCTCCGCCTGGATACGGACAGGGGCGCCGTCCGCGTCGTGCTCGACACCTCCGATACAATGCGCATCGCCGGAAAGGGCGTGGGCGTGCGGCTGTACGTAAAGCTCCCGTTCATGTCGATGACGAGCGCCCAGCGGCTGCCGAGCGGCGTCGTGGAATACAATCTGCGCAGCGTGTACGCTGGCGGCGGCGTGTTCTTTTTCAAGCCGCTGAAGGGCGAGATCACGCTGGATTCCAAATTCGACCCGGCGCTGAACGGGCCGGAGTACATCCACGCGGAGTTTTTGCCGGATGAAAACGGCGAATTCGAGGTCGCGGCGTATTCCATGAGCCCGGACGAGTGGGGGTACATCGAGTATCAGGACATCGACGTGTGCGTCGCGGACGCGGAAGGGGAGTTTAAGAGCTTTCTCGAGAAGCTCTCCGGCGTAGACGCGAGATGGCAGGGGTTGAAAGAGCTCTCCGCGTACGCGATGTGGATAAGCTATCAGGCGAAGAGCTCCACGCCCGTAATGCCGACGCTGTTATCGGATATGATCTACGCCGATATGATGCGGGAGGGGCAGGCGCGGGCGTATGAGCAGCCTCTCTACTCCATGGCGTTCGCGGACGCCGGCGAGGCCGCGAGGCTGATAGGCAATAATCTGCCGCACATGCAAAACGGTATGCTTCCGGCTGAGATCAGCGATTCCAGACCGAATTTCCGGGCGTTTCCGCCGACCTTCGGAGTCGCGGCGCTCCACCTGCTGAAGACCGCCGGCGGAAAGCTGTCCGCGAGCGCCGCGGAGACGCTTTACGCACAGCTCGCGGAGCATTACGGTTGGTGGATCGGCAGCCACAGCCTCGCGGCGGATCATCTTTCGTACAACACGCGCGACGAGTACGGCTTCAGCGCGTCCTCGTACAGCGTACTGCCATTCCCGCTGGAGACGCCGGACTTGTACGCGTACATGATACTGTACGCGGAGGCGCTTGCAGAGTTGAGCGCGCTCGTCGGCGACGGCAAAAGGGACGAGTGGGCGGCGGCGTCCGGACGTCTGCTGGATACGCTGCTGACGCTGTGGGACGGTGACGGCGGGCGCTTTGTATGCCGCGGCGCCATAAGCGGGCGGCGGTACGAGTCCGACAGTCTGCTGGCGTATCTGCCCGTCATGCTGGGGAAACGGCTCCCGCCCGATATTCTGGACGCGCTCGCGGGACGGCTCGGAGACGAGGACGCGTTCCTCTCCCCGTACGGTTTCCGTTCGGAGAGCGGGAAAAGCCGGAGCTTCAACGCCGCCGCGGAGGGACGCGGGGCGGTGGACGCGGCGCTGCAAATGCCGGTGATCGGAGGGCTGTTCGACGCGGGCGCGACGGAGCTGGCCGTCAAGGCGGCCGAGCGGCTGCTCACGGCAATGGAGAAATTCGGCGCGCGCGATTGCCTGGCGTCAGAGGGTGCGCAGCCGGTGCGGAGACCGGCGGACGAGATAAACCCCATCGGCGGCGCGGCGATGATATTCCTGGCCAATAAGCTGCACACATGCGGAAAGGGGTTGTGATCTGATGTTCGGAACACGTGAAAAGCATACGCTCCGACAGATGGCGTTTTCGCGCGAGGCGTCCTTTTGGACGCTGTACGAGGATTTCCGGGAGCCTATATTGGGGCTGACCGTCAGTAAGGACGGCGTCATGCTCGACCAGCGCGCCAACACGTTCCTGCTGTACCCGACACATAACGGGATGGTACTGCCGTACACTTATTATGCGGACGTCTCTCAGTTGCGCATCGAGACGGAGCGCGGAACCGTGGAATTTTGCATGGACGATATCGACCAACTGCGTATCCGCGGGAAGGGCGTCGGCCTGCGCATGGTACTGCGCGCGGAAAAGCCGTTTGGAAGTACGGTGGGCTGCCGCGGCCTCTATCCGACGCCGGACGAGGCGTGGGAGGCCGATTTCGGAACCGCCTGCAAAATGCTGTTCGTACCGCTCGCCGGCGGCTTCCACGTGACGAGTCCGTGGAACCTTGAAAAGGGCGAATTTGACGCCGTGGAGCTCGATTTTATCCCGTCCGCCGAGACGGGCGCTTTCGAGTCGGCGATACACGAGCACAACAATTTCCGCGCGAGAGACAAGTCATACGTCACGTTTGACGCGATGAGGGCCAAAAGCCTGTCCGACTACGATAGCTTTGTCAATAAAAACCTCAAAAAGCCCGCGAAGGGCTGGGAGGATTTTTACCGGTACGCGACCTACGTGATATGGTCTCACAGGACGCGCATCACGGGCAAATATCTTGATACGATGGTGCGTATGCACCTCGTCTGGGCGAATTACTGCATGTCATGGCAGCAGAGCTACAACTCCATGCCGATGCTGGGCGACCCTGCGGAGGCGTGGCGCTTGCAGAAGGTGATGTTCAAATATCAGGTGCCAAACGGACAGCTCCCGGCGAGCGTCAATTTCTATGACGTGGGCGTCGGAGGGATGCAGCCGGCGTTTCAGGCGCTCGCGTTCGATTGGATAGTCAGCCAGTGCGGGGACGATTTTCTCACGGTAGAGGACTGCGAGGAGATGTACCCCAAGTTCGTCAAGTGGCTGAATTTCTGGCTGTCCCGGCGCAACGCGGGACATGGGGACGACCGCGTGTTTATTTTCAGCGCGCACGAGTCCGGCTGGGACGATCTCTCGCTGTACCAGAAGGGATTTCCGATAGAGACGCCGGATCTGTTCGCGTACATGATAATGCTGATGGATCTGTGCGCCCGTCTGGCGGGGAAATTGGGAAAGAGCGACGAGGCCGCGGACTGGTCGAGGCGCTCGAAACGGCTGCTGGACACGCTGGTCACGGAGCTTTGGGACGGGGAGCAGTTTGTCGGCCATCTGACGGCCACCGGGGAAAAGGTCAAGTGCAAGAGTCTGGCCATGTTTCAGGCGCTTGTTCTGGGCAAGGAACGCCTCCCGCAGCACATCATCGACGAGCTCGCGAAGCAGGTCATGCGGCCGGAATACCTCACCGACATCGGGCTTGTCACGGAGAGCCTTGAGAGTCCGCTGTGCCACTTCGGGTACAACTTTGTGCTGGGACGCGTCGTAACGCCCTGCAACATGCTGACGGCGGTGGGGCTGTACCGCTGCGGCAAGGTGGAGGAGGCGCGCGAAATATCGCGCCGCGTGTGCCAAAACCTGTACGACAACGGGATACTGCTCGGTTTTGCGCCGTCCGATACGGAGCCGACGACGGGCGAGCCCGTCGTCACATGGGCTAACCCCACGGGTTCCGACGGCTGGTCGTGGACGACGTGGGCGGCATCGAGCGCTCTAGTCATGCTCACCGCGATTTTGTAGGAGGTTTTTTATTTATGGATAAGATAAAAGGCGATCTCTTTGTGGATCTGCTGGAAGCGCCGTTTTCCCGCAGGGGTTCGTTTCTGGCGTTTGCCAACAGCACGAACGGCGAGGATTTGCTGGGCAAATGTACACTGTGGCTCTGTAATTGCAGAATCGGCATGAACGCTATGTCCGCGGATTTTAACGCGAGCAACGGCTTCCGGCAGGTGAAGCTGGAATTGGTAAAGGATGGAAAAACACTCCCGGCGCTCATTTCCACAACGCCGTACGAGGTCATACTCGAATCGCGCCACGGCTCCGTGCGGTTTTGCATCGGAGAGCGCAAGCTCGTAATGTGCCGCGGGGAGGACGGTCTGTCGCTGCGCGTCACGCCGCAGCCGAGATTTCTGCTGCCCGGCGTCGTGGATCTGATGGAGGACAGCGGCGCTCAGGTGATCGGCTTCGGCGTGACCCGTCTCCTGCTGATGCCCGTCGTCGGCCGGCTGAGCGCGAGCGGAGTCTCCGCCGAGATTGCGCCGGACGAAAACGGCGTACTCCAGCTCGCGTTCGAGGAATACATGATAGACCCCGTGCATCGCGGCGCGAAGGAGTACCCGAGCTATGACGCGTGCGTCGCGTCCGTCAAGGCGGATTTTGACGGTTACTGCGCCCGCGTGTGCCCGAGCCTGCCGGCGCCTTATGAGACAAAGCGCTTGCAGGCCGTCTGGCAGACGTGGAACATGACGGTGGATCCGGACGGCGAGTCGGATTACAAGCACACCATGGTGAAAATGATACACAGCATTTTTGAAGCCGCGTTCGTATGGCAGCAGCCCATGCAGGCCGTCTGGCTCTCAAACGATATGGAGCTTGCGTGGAATATCTTCATATCCGGCTTTGACTATCTGGATGCGAACGGGCGCATGGTGGACGCTCTGGGCTACCGCGCGAACGTCGGCGGCGAAGGCTTAAAGCCGCCCGTACACGGTATGGCGCTGCTCTGGCTCATGGACAACCGCGATTTCGCGTCGATTTCGGCGGAGAGCAAGGAGGTCGTCTGGGAGGGTATGCGCCGCTGGACGGAATATTTTATGAAATTCCGCGACAAGGATCACGACGGCGTGGCCGAGTTCCAGAACATCCTCGAGACGGGCTGGGAGGACGCGCCGTACTACGACACCATCGGTTGCCCCTGCGCCAGCCCCGATTTGAACGCGTTTATCGCGCTTTCGATGGAGGCCGTCGCCAGATTGGGGCGCGACATCGGGAAGTCGGAGGAAATTTGCGCCAAGTGGGAGAGACGTTCCGGCGAGCTTGTAGGGAAAATTGTCGAAAAGTTCTGGGACGGCGAGCGGTGGTTCGCGTTCAACGCCAGAACAGGGGAGAGGTCGGATACCGCGACTATCTCGCTGTATACGCCGCTGATTTTGGGCCGGCGCCTGCCGCAGGAGGTCATCGACAAGAGTATCGCGTTCATGTTCGGGCCGGACGGCTTCGCCACGCCGTACGGACTGACTACGGAGGGCGTCACGAGCGACTACTTCAAGCACGGGTTCACGCAGGGCAGTATCATCGTGCCCGCCGAATTCATAATGGTGCTGGCGCTCGAAGCCTGCGGCCGGAGCGAGCTCGCGGCAAGGGTCGCCAACGGCTACTGCGCAATCCTGCGCGATAACGGTTTTTACCACATCCACAACGCGCTGACCGGCAAGGGCGACCGCAGCCTGACGGCGTTCGGGGAGCCTGGCCTGTTCTGGTCGGCGTGGGCGTCCTCCTGCTACATCTATCTGGCGGAAAAATACGGGCAATAAGTGCTTGCGCTCGCCCTGTTCATAATGTGATGTACTGCCCGGTTTTCACGCAGCTCCCGATAAGCCTGACAATCCCCCAAATTGCGCCGCTGCACGCGGCGCAATTTTCTCGACTTTGGCTATCCGCACAAAAAATATCAGATAAAATTGACGGCATGCTTGATATGATTGAAAACTCGATGTAAGGGGATGCAAGAGAGTACAAAAACCGGGCCGAGCGGCAGACTATTTGAAAACCCGCATGAAAAAGTGTATAATGGAGCGCACAGGGGATCAAATCGCGCTATTGACGCGTGTGACGCGCGGGTAAAGGGGGCTGGCCTTTGCAGCTAAAATCAATAGAAATACACGGCTTTAAGTCGTTTCCGGAAAAGACGCTGCTGGAATTTGAAAAGCCCGTCACCGTCATAGTCGGCCCGAACGGAAGCGGCAAGTCGAACATCTCAGACGCTATGCTCTGGGTGATGGGCGAGCAATCCTCGCGCACGCTGCGCGGCGGAAAGATGGAGGATGTGATATTCGGCGGCACGGCGACGAGAGCGCAGATGGGCTTTGCGGAGGTCTCGCTCAGTCTGGACAATTCTGACGGTTCGTTTGACACGGAATTTTCCGAGGTCGTGCTGACGAGGCGGTATTACAGATCCGGAGAGAGCGAATATTATGTAAACCGTTCCGCGGCCCGGCTGCGCGATATAAGCGAAATGCTCATGGACACGGGCTTGGGGCGCGAGGGCTACAGCGTAATAGGACAGGGAAAGATAGACGAAATACTGTCCGCAAGGAGCAGGGACAGACGGGGAATTTTTGAGGAGGCCGTGGGCATATCGCGTTACAGGCATAAAAAAGAGGAGGCCGAGCGCAAGCTCCAGCACACCGACGAGAATTTGCTGCGCGTGAACGACAAGATTTCCGAGCTCGAATTACAGGTGACGCCGCTGCGCCGGCAGGCTGAGACGGCCAAAAAGTATTTGCTTCTGCGCGACGAGCTGCGCGGACTTGAAATATCGGTCTGGGCGGACAGTCTGGACAAGCTCAAGGACAGGATACAGGCGCTTGACGGAGACCGCGCGAGGGCGAAAAGCGAGTTGGAGAGCGCGTCCGCAGAGCTCGACGCCGCGTACAAGAGCGCCGAGACGCTCTCCGAGCGTATGCGGGATAAGGACGTGGAGGCCGACTCCGTGCGCGAGCTGATAACCGCCGCGCAGGAGCGGCGCGCGCAGCTTGAAAACGAGAGCTCGGTGTATAAGCTCCAGCTTGAAAACAATACGGAGCAGATAGAGCGCGTAAAGCAGGAGCTCGAGCAGCAGGACAGCAGAGCCGGTGGGCTTGGAGCGCAGATAACCGAGCGCGAGACACGCATTGAGCGGATCGATTCCGAGCGGCGCTCGCTGCGGGAGCTGATGGACGGCCACATGGATACGCTGCGGCGGCTGGCGGAGTCGGCGGACGCGAACGTGAGCGAGCTCGGCGCGCTGACGGTAAAGGAGCAGGAGGCGCGCGACGGGACGGCTGAGCTCAGGTCGCGTCTCTCCGCGCTTGCCGCGCAGACTCAGGACACACTCGACCGGGACGCCGCCGCCGCCGCGGAGCTATCCGGAATGACCGAGCAGCTCTCGCAGCTCCGAAAAGACAGTGACGCGTGTCTTGGCGAGCTCGGTTCCGCGCGCGATAAGGCCGCGGAGCTCGGCAATGCGGTGAGCGGTCACGCCAGGCTTCTGGAGGGGCGGAACAAAAAGGCGGCCGGCGCGGAGGACGCGTGTTCGCGTCTGCGGCTCGAGCTCGGCGCCGCAAAATCCAGAATCAGCCTCCTGACCGAGATGGAACGCGAATATCAGGGGTACTCAAAAGCGGTAAAATACGTCCTTCAGGAATCGGAGAGGGGCGCGCTGAAGCGCGTACACGGCACGGCGGCCGGATTGCTGCGCGTGCCTGACGGTTACGCTCTCGCCATTGAGACCGCTCTGGGCGGCGCCGTACAAAACATCATCGTGGACTCCGAGGAGGACGCGAAGGCGGCGATAAACATGCTCAAACGCCGCGACGCGGGCCGCGCCACCTTTCTGCCAATATCGTCCGTGCGCGGCGGCCGGCTACGCGAGGACGGGTTGGAGCGCGAGGCGGGCTTCGAGGGCGTCGCGCTGGATTTGATCGAGTTTGACGCCGCGTACGCCGGGGTCTACGGGAGTCTGCTCGGCAGGGTGGCGGTGGCGGACAATCTGGATAACGCCATAGCCATCGCCCGCAGACACGGCAGCAGGTTCAAGATAGTCACGCTGGACGGACAGGTGATAAACGCCGGAGGCTCTATGACGGGCGGCTCGACAGCGAAGGGTGCCGGCGTTATATCCCGCGCGAACGAGCTTAAAAAGCTCGGCGAACAGGCGCGGATACTGGAGGACAGTCTGCGCGAGGCGCAAAAGCGGACGGAGGAATACAGACGCGAGGCGGCGGCGGCGGAGTACGCGCTGGAGACGGCGCGCGACGAGCTGCGCGCCGCGGAGGACGCCGTATTAAAGCTGGATATAAATCTGCGCCACTACGGACAGCTCATAGAGGCTGCCGAGGCGAGCTGCGAGTCGCAAAGGGCGGAGCTCGCCGCCATACAGTCGCGCCTGTCGGCGTGCGCGCGGGAGACGGAGGAACTGCGCGGGAAAATCGCCGCGTCGGAGTCGGACGCCGACGCGCTGCGCGCGGCTATCGGCGCGCGCGCGTCGGACGGCGACCGCCTGTCCGGCGAGAGGGAGGGTCTCAGTGACGCGCTCGCGAAGCTGAGGGCGGACGACGCCGCGCTGGAGGCCGAACGCGAGGCGCTCTCGAACGCGGTATCGGAGCTCTCCGCGCTGCGCGACGACCTCACCGGCAACAGACAGACGAGCATTGAGAGCATAGGAACGCTGTCGGAGAGGAACGACGAGCTGCGCGGACTTCTCGAGTCCGGCGGACGCGAGGCGGAGGAGCTCGACGGAAGGGCGGAGGAATACAAGCGCCGCGTCGCGCGGATATCAAAAGAAAAGCTTGAGCTCGAGGCGGAGCGCGCGGATCATGACAGGGCCACGCGCGAGCGCAACAAGGCGCTGCTTGAGCTCGAACGCGAGTGCGCCCGCCTCGAACAGAAGAAGCTCTCGGCGGATATGGAAGAAAAACAGATAATAGATAAGCTCTGGGACACCTACGAGCTCTCGCGGGGCGACGCCATGCGTATGCGCGCGCAGCTCGACTCCTCGCCGGACGCCGGACGTCGTATCGCGGAGCTCAAACGCGAGATCGCCGGTCTGGGCACTCCGAATATTGGGGCAATCGACGAGTTTGAGCGCGTCAACTCCAGATATGAATACCTGACCGAACAGCGGGACGACGTCGAGCGGGCAAAGAAGGAGCTCATCGGCATCATATCGGAAATAACGGGGCGCATGTGCGAGATTTTCAGCCGCGAGTTCCGGCTTATAAACGACAGCTTTAAGGATACGTTCGTCGAGCTGTTCGGCGGCGGGCGCGCGAATCTGTCGCTGGAGGACCCCGACGACGTACTCGGCAGCGGGATCGAGATCGAGGTCCAGCCGCCGGGAAAGTCGCTGAAAACTATCACGCTGCTCTCCGGCGGGGAGAAGGCGTTTGTCGCGATAGCGATATATTTTGCCATATTGAAGGTCAGGCCGGCCGCCTTCGTCGTGCTTGACGAGATAGAGGCGGCGCTTGACGACGCGAATGTGATACGCTTTGCCGACTACATGAGGCGCATGTCCGAAAAGACGCAGATGATAGTCATTTCGCACAGACGCGGCACGATGGAGGAGGCTGACGTCCTGTACGGCGTCACCATGCAGGAGATGGGAATATCGCGCGTGCTCACGCTGGACCTGGAGGACGCGGAACGGGCGATAGCGGGATAAAATGATACAGAGGAGTGCCTGTGGGATTTTTTGACAGAATGATCGAGGGGCTCGCGAGGACGAAAAAGAATATGTCGGTGCAGCTTAGCGGCATATTCGCGTCCTTTACGGGCGCGAACGACGAGTTTT
>JAISXU010000077.1 GCA_031270395.1 Oscillospiraceae bacterium | reverse complement strand
TCACTTCAGGCACAAAATGATCATGAAAAGGCATGGTCATAATGCGCCTGTTTTGCGGTTGCCCGTCCCGGCGAGCAAAACGCGATTTTAACGTAAAGGTTGAACTTGTTTCAACCTTTTCCTTTGCGGGGGATTATGTTAAGGGTCTTTTGTTCTGCTTAACTATAAGAAACGAGGTAAATGTCGTGAGTTTACCGGAAATTGTTTTGATCGCCGCGGGTCTGGCTATGGACGCGTTCGCCGTAGCCGTCACATTGGGTTTGTCCGTGAAAAAACTCAAAATGAGGTATATAATCGCGCCCGGACTGTATTTCGGTTTCTTTCAGGCGCTTATGCCGATGCTCGGATATTTCGCGGGCACGTATTTCGCGAACAGGATAGAGATGTTCGATCACTGGATCGCCTTTGCGCTGCTTGTGGTAATCGGCGGGAAGATGATAAAAGACAGCTTTTCAAAGGAAAACGGAGAACAGGAAACGGATAAAAATCCCTTCGGATTTACACGGATGCTGATTTTAGCCGTCGCGACGAGCATTGACGCGCTGGCCGTGGGTATTACGTTCGCGTTTTTCAGGGTCAACATATATTCCGCAATTTCAATAACCGGTGCGATAACGTTTTTTATTGCGATGTGCGGCGTGGTGATCGGAAATGTATTCGGAACGAGGTTCAAAGCGAGGGCGGAGTTTACGGGCGGCGCGGTACTCGTCATAATAGGGATTAAAATAGTGCTCGAGCACATGTTTTTCTGACGGCGGGAGGATACGTCATCCGGCGGGACGCCGTGTCGCGGCGCCCTCAAAGCCGCCCGCGCCGCGTTCTTCAGGGGTTAAGAACAGATCTCCAACGCTGTCGGACGGCGATGGGATCATCCCCAGCCCGTCCTTCAATCGCGCGCCGTCCCCGTCGGGCGTGCTCTCGTAGATGCTTTCGCTGTTGCTCAGATAGAACTGCATTGGCGTCCCCGCGGGACGGGAGCGGTCAAGCGGGACAAGATATTTGTATGTTCCCGTAAAAATCTCCGTCGAACCGAATTTGTCGCGTGTGGTGTCGGTCACAACGGTAAACATTTTCCCGTCATGTTCATAATGTTCATAGTCCTTGATGATAGGGTCGCCCTCAACGGTGTATGTGTCGGTCACGACGGTAAACATTTTCCCGTTATGTTCATAATGTTCATAGTCTTTGATGATAGGGTCTCCCTCAACGGTGTATTCAATCGTCCGCATAAACGCCACTTTCCCGTCAGAGAAGTCCTTATAGAAGAAATCCACCGTCGCCTGGTTGTATATTTCCGCACCCTGCACATTGACATACACGCCGTCGCTTATTGCTTTTTCGCGGTTCTCATAGGCGCCGTAATCGGCGGGTAAATCAGAAAGTATCATCAAAGGAGATAACAGGCTGCCGTCCGACGGTTGGTCGTCCGCGTCGATGTTGGTATCGAGTTCCGGTGCAATAGGCGCAGGAGTTTCATCGGCAGGATACAGAGAAGTATACTTTGCAGAGTCGGCAAGGAAATCATTGCCAATTTCATTCCCAAGACTGTTTAACGCCTCGCACGACTCATATTTCGCCTCATAACTCTGTTCGTTGATAATCACATACGGTGTAAATACACCGATTTCAATGTACTCACCATCTGCTTTCCTCATATTGAACTGAACCGTCTGACCGCCCATGGCCATATCGCGCCATTCTTCTGTTGCTTTGCCGATGTCCAACGCCAAAATTCCATTCACAATATCGGCTATTTGACCTCTGTCGTATACAGTGACATACGTGCCCGGAGGGTTGAGGCTTAGGTCAACGGATGCCACATTTTCAACTGTCCATCCCTTGAAATGTTGGTTGTCGTCAACCCGGTTCACAGACAGGCCAATCGCCAAGCCCGCCGCAAGCACAACCGCCGTGATGATCACGAGCCTTGCCGGCTTTTTGAATTTCAGGACGTTTTTCACCCGCTCCTTTACACCGCCCTCGCCGAACGCGAGAGGGCTTGCGCCGATGATGCGCCGCTCCGCGGCCAATCGCACGAGCGACGTCGCGTAATCGGTCTTGAGATTTTCAAACCCTCCAATGCCGGACCGGCTTGCCCCGCCGAGCTCGCGCAGTACGCGTTCGTCGCAGGACGTCTCCATATCCGCGGCCATCAGAACGAAAGCGAGCCACGCGAGCGGATTGAACCAATGGACGCACAGCACAAAAAACGCAAAGACTTTTACGAGATAGTCGCGGCGGCTGATGTGCGTCTGCTCGTGCAGCAGGATATACGCGCGCTCGCCGTCCGACAAGCCGATTGGCAGATAGATCCGCGGACGGAACAGCCCGAATACGAGCGGCGTTTTTATCGTGTCGGTTTCGTATACATTGCCGCCGCAGGGCAGGGACTCGCGCAGCCTGCGCCGCAGCAGGAGCGTCGAAATCGCGCAGTAAATCAGCATGGCGGCGATGCCCGCAAGCCATACCCACGCCGTCGCGTCGCTCCAGTTCGTGACAGGCAGGCTCTCCAAAGCGTAGTTGCCGCCTACCGGGTCGGGAGCATACGCGCGGTTCTCGACGTAACTCGGCATATACGCCCGCACGGGAGCGTCAATTTGCGGCATCCCGCTCGGGACAAGCGAAAACAGACTCTCGAACGAGAACGGCGTGATGAGTCTGAACGCCGCGACCGCCCACAGGCAGTAGCTTATCCATTTCGGCGCGCGTTTCAGCGGCAGTCGGGCGAAAAATATTACCGCGACGACGAACGCGCCCGTCAGGCTCATATTCAGCACGGACAGAAAAATCCCGTTCACGGGCTAATCCTCCTTGTGCGACCGAATCAGACGTATCAGCTCGTCGGCTTGCGTATCCGACAGCTTACCGTCGCCGACAAACGATGTGATGAACGCGGGGAGAGACCCACCGAAGCGTCCGCTCACGAAGTCGCGGCTCCGCCCGGTTATGTACTCGTCCTTAGGGACAAGCACCAGTACCGTGGCGTTCTCGGTTTTTATCACGCCCTTGTTCGAAAGGCGTTTCAGCAGTGTGTAGGTGGTGGACTTCCCCCAACCGAAGTCGCGTTTGGTCGTTTTGGCAAGCTCCGTTGAATTGACAGGCGCTGTCGCCCATATGATTTCCGCGAGCCGTTCCTCCGCGGCGGCGAGCTTCAAACCACTTGACATAATATTCTCCTTTATTTTACGTATTATTGACCTCGAATTGTATTCTACACTTAATAGACCTCGTTGTCAATAGGGATAAAAAAATTTTACGTTTACAAAATTCAAAGCGCGGCTGGCTCGGGCATTTGACAATTCCGGGATTTGGCGTTAAAATCAGGACAAATCAAAATATGAGAGGAACCGTCGTCATTATGGCTACAAAACACATATTCGTAACGGGCGGGGTCGTGTCGGGGCTCGGCAAGGGGATATGCGCCGCGTCTCTCGGCAGACTGCTGAAGCAGCGCGGACTGCGCGTGACAATACAGAAATTCGACCCGTATTTCAACGTGGATCCCGGCACGATGAACCCGTACCAGCACGGAGAGGTATTTGTGACCGACGACGGCGCGGAGACCGATCTCGACCTCGGGCACTACGAGCGCTTTGTTGACGAAAACCTCACGGGCGATTCGAGCGTGAGCTCGGGAAGGATATACTGGACTGTGCTCAACCGCGAGCGCGGCGGGGACTATCTCGGGCGCACCGTGCAGATTATCCCGCACATAACCGACGAAATCAAGACACGCATTTACAAGCTTGACGGCGACGATGTGGACGTGGTCATCACCGAGATAGGCGGCACGGTCGGCGACATCGAGAGCCAGCCGTATCTGGAGGCGATACGTCAGGTCGCGCGTCAGCGCGGACGCGACAATACGCTGTTCATACACGTCTCGCTCATAGTGCAGATACCCGGCTCCGACGAGCTAAAGACGAAGCCGACGCAGCACTCCGTAAAGGAGCTCCTGTCCGTCGGCATACAGCCGGACATTCTCGTATGCCGCTGCGATATGCCGATCACAAGGGACGTGCGGGATAAAGTATCGCTGTTTTGCAACGTGGAGCCGGATTGCGTCATACAGAACATGACCGCGTCCTCACTCTACGAGGTGCCGCTGCTGCTGGCGAAGGAGGGCCTTGACAAGGCGGTGTGCCGCAAGCTGGGTCTCGACCTGCCCGAGCCGGATCTGCGCGAGTGGTGCGCCATGGCGGACAGGACGAAGAACGCGTCGCGGCATGTGCGGATCGCGCTGGTGGGGAAGTATACCGAATTACACGACTCATATCTAAGCATTGTGGAGTCCCTGTCACACGGAGGGACGGAAAACGACGCCGTTGTGGAGATAAAGTGGATCGACTCCGAGACTCTCACAGACACCGTCGCGGCGGAAGTGCTGCGCGGCTGTCAGGGAGTGCTCGTGCCCGGGGGGTTTGGGGCGCGCGGCGTGGAGGGTATGATAGCCGCCGCGAAATACGCGCGGGAGAACGCTCTGCCGTATTTTGGCATCTGCTACGGGATGCACATGGCGGTAATTGAGTTCGCGCGCGGCGTCGCGGGACTCGAAAACGCCAACTCGTCCGAAATCAACGAGCTCACAAAGTATCCCGTCATCGATCTCATGCCGGATCAGGTGGGCATAACAAAAAAAGGCGGCACGATGCGCCTCGGCAAATATCCGTGCGCGCTGAAGGACGGAAGCCGCGTCGCCGCGATGTACGGCCAGCGTGAAATATCCGAGCGGCACAGGCACCGGTATGAATTCAACAACGACTACAGGGAGCTGTTCGAGTCTCTCGGCCTCGTATTCTCCGGGCTCTCGCCGGACGGCAGCCTCGTTGAAATCATGGAGTTGTCAAATCACCCGTGGTTTGTGGGCGTTCAGTTCCACCCGGAATTGAAAAGCCGCCCGAACCGCGTCCATCCGCTGTTCAACGGCTTTATAAAAGCGGCGGTCGCCGTCACTCCGAGTCAAGCGGCGGAGGCGTGACGCGCTCCTGCCGGATGAATTTCTCGTACATATCTGGCCGGCGTTCACGCGTCCTGCCGACGGATGTCTCGCGCCGCCACGCCCTGATGCTCTCGTGGTTTCCCGACAGCAGAACGGGCGGGACGCTCCTGCCGCGCCACGTCTCGGGGCGCGTGTACTGCGGATGCTCGAGCAGTCCGTTCCAGTGGCTGTCGTTTACGTAACACTCCTCGTCGGGCAGGACGCCCGGCACAAGACGGCACACGGCGTCGGCGACGGCGAGCGCCGGGATCTCGCCCCCGGTCAGCACGAAGTCGCCGATTGAGATTTCCTCATCGACACATTCCTCAATAAAACGCTCGTCCACGCCCTCGTAATGTCCGCAGACGAGGGCGAGCCTGTCGTATCCGGACGCGAGCCGCCGCGCGTCCTCCTGCCGGAAGACCTTGCCGCAGGGGGACATATATATTGTGTGTACGCGGACGCCCGCCTCGTCGCAAATGCGCTTCCAGCAGGCGTACAGCGGCCCAGCCGTCATCACGCAGCCGCGTCCGCCGCCGTACGGGTAGTCGTCCACCTGCTTTTGCCTGTTTTCGGTGTAGTCGCGTATCTGATGACATTCGATTCTGATATGGCCGCGCTCCTGCCCGCGCCCTATGACGCTCTCAACGAGCATGTCCCCGACGGCGTCCGGGAAGAGCGTCATGATATCTATCCTCATTTCATGCCCTCGATCAGCGTAAAATATATTGCGCCGCCCGCCGAGTCTATCTCCCTGACGAACTCGGGACGGCTCGGGACGAGCAGCTCGCTGCCGTCGTCGCGGCGTATCACATAGACGTCGTTCATGGGCAGCTTCATTACGTCGTACACATACCCCAGCGTATGGCCGCCGTCCGCGTCCACGGCTCTCATGCCCACGAGGTCGGCGACAAAGCGCTCGCCCGCCGCGAGAACGACGTCCGATCTGTTCAGCCACACCGTCTTGCCGCGGAGCGCGGCGGCGGCCTGCGCGCCGGTCACGCCCTCGAACGCGATTATGACGGCGCCGCCGTGCGCGCGCGCCGACGCGACCCGCAGCGGCTCGCCGTCAATATAGAGCCTGCCGAGACCGAGAAGCGCCTCGGGTCCGTTTGCCCAGGGCTTTACCTTGACCTCTCCGCGCACTCCGTGGATATTCACGATCTCGCCGGTTTCCAGAAGTTCCGCTCTCATCGGTATCAGTCCATGATCTCCACGGTCGCCCGCTCACCCCGCCGAGCGGCGGCGGCGCGTATAAGCGTGCGGATATCCTTTGCCGTTCTGCCGTGGCGGCCGATGACCTTACCCATATCGCCGGAGGCCACCCTGAGCTCGTAAATCGTGCTGGCGTCGAGCTTGCGCTCGACTATGGACACCTCGTCCGGATTATCGACAAGGTGCTTTACAATATACATCAGCAGCTCCTTCATTCGGAGATACCTCCCAACCTCGATAACGCGGCCGCAATAGCGCAACCGCCGCAGCCGCGGCCGCCTATTGCGGCGTGACGCCGGATTTCTTCAGCAATACGCGCACGGTATCCGTGGGCTGCGCGCCGTTTTTGATCCAATAGAGAGCGCGCTCGCCGTCTATCTTCACCTGATACGGGTCGGCAAGCGGATCGTACGAGCCGATCTCCTCGATGAATCTGCCGTCGCGCGGCGACCTCGAGTCCGCCACGACGATCCTGTAGTACGGGTTCTTTTTCGCGCCCATCCTGCGCAGTCTGATTTTTACCATTTTTCATTATACCTCCAATATCATTTTAACCGTAATAAGCTGTTTTTCAGCTTTTTATTCGACGCGAACATCGCGGGCAGCTTTCCGCGCGACATCTGCTTAATGACGGTCTGCGCCGCGTCAAATTGCTTGAGCAGGCGGTTGACGTCAACCACGCTGACGCCGCTGCCGGCGGCTATGCGCTTTTTCCGGCTGCTGCCCAAAATGGCGGGGTCGTCCCGCTCGCGCGGCGTCATTGACAGGATTATGGCCTCCGTCCGCGCCATCATCCTCTCGTCGATGGCCGCGCCGGACAGCGCGCCGGCGTCCGCGCCGGGGAGCATCCCGAGTATGTCGGACACGCCGCCCATCGACTTTACCTGAGAGAGCTGTTCGTAGTAGTCGTTCAGCGTAAACCGGCTTTTCAGGAGCTTTTCGGCCAGCTCGCCGGCGCGCTTTTCGTCCATGCTCCGCTCGGCTCTCTCGATGAGCGTGAGCACGTCGCCCATGCCCAATATGCGCGACACCATGCGGTCGGGGTGGAACACGTCGATCTGGTCGAGCTTTTCGCCCGTACCGACGAATTTTATCGGCTTACCCGTGACCGCGCGCACGGAGAGCGCCGCGCCGCCCCTCGCGTCTCCGTCGAGCTTTGTGAGCATAACGCCGTCTATGCCGAGCTGCGCGTCAAACGACTCGGCGGCGTTGACGGCGTCCTGCCCGGTCATGGCGTCAACCACGAGAAGTATCTCGGACGGCTTGACGCGCTCCTTTATATCGCGCAGCTCGCGCATGAGCTCCTCGTCGATATGGAGACGTCCCGCCGTGTCGAGGAAGACGACATCGTTTCCGTGTTTGGCGGCGTGCGCCACGGCCGCCGCCGCAATATCGGCGGGATTCGCCGTGCCCATCTGGAACACCGGGATGCCTAGCTTTGCACCCACGGTTTGAAGCTGCTCTATGGCGGCGGGCCGGTAGATGTCGCACGCCGCGAGCAGCGGGCGTTTTCCGTCGCGTTTGCGCATGAGCTCGGCGAGCTTAGCACCGTTGGTCGTCTTGCCCGCGCCCTGAAGTCCGACGAGCATGACGACGCTCGGCGGCTGCGGCGAGATGTTTATCTTCGCGCCCTCGCCCATCAGCGCGCAAAGCTCCTCGTTGACGATTTTTATGACAGTCTGCGCGGGCGTCAGGCTGTCCAGAACGTCGGCGCCGACGGCGCGCGCGCTCACCGCCGCGATAAAGCTCTTTGTCACCTTGTAGCTGACGTCGGCCTCAAGCAGAGCGAGCCGAACCTCGCGCATCGCCTCCTTGATGTCCGCCTCGTTTATGCGCCCCTTGCCTCGCAGCTTCTTAAAAACCGCCCCCAGCTTTTCCGACAAGCTCTCGAACGCCACTACATCACCTGACCCTTCAATTCGCGGAGCGCGCTGACGAGCGCCTGCGCCGCGTCCGCAGCCTCGCCGCGGGGCGACAGCCCGGAAAGACCCTCCGCCAGCTTAATGGCTTCCGCGAGACCGTCGCGAAAGCTCTCGAAACGCCGCACCGCGCCCGTTTTTTCCTCCATGCCGTCAAGCGTCGCGTATGCGCGCGACAGCGCGTCGTACACGCACTGCCGCGTGACCCCGTAATTCTCGGCGATCTCCGCGAGCGAGAAGTCCTCATTGTAGTAGAGGTCAAAATACTCGCGCTGTTTTTCGGTGAGCGTCTCGCCGAAAAAATCAAAGAGCATCGTCACGCGTACGGTTTTTTCCGGCACCCGCCTACCCTCCGTGTTAAGTAAAAACACTTGACGCCCACGATTCTACGCCTCAAAACGGGTTTTGTCAAGAAAAAAATAAAAATTAGGGTAGACGGCCGGTTTTGACAACGCTTCCGCATATGTGATAGAATATCCGCAGAGCGGATATTTTATCACGCGCATGCGCCCGCCCAGCGGGCGCGCGCTTAAACTTTGAGCCGCGGCGCGGGACGCGCCGCATGGCGATATATCATAAATTGCTTTGCAATTTATGATATAATATCCGCATCGCTCACCTCCCCCGCAGCTCGCGCAGCGCCGCGCGGCGGTCGGGCGCGCGCATGAGCGCCTCGCCCACCAGCACGGCGTCGACGCCATTCTGTTCGAGCCTTACGACGTCGGCGCGGCACGTTATTCCGCTCTCCGCGACGAACGCCACGCCGGGCGGCGTGAGCTCGCGCAGACGCAGGCAGTTGAGCGGATCGACGGTAAAGGTTTTGAGATCGCGGTTGTTCACGCCGACGACGCGCGCGCCCGCCCCGAGCGCCATCGACAGCTCGCGCCCGTCGTGTACCTCCGTGAGCGCCGTCAGCCCGAGTTCCTCCGAAAGCTCGATAAACTCGCGCAAACTCGCGGCGTCGAGTATAGCGCAAATGAGCAGCACCGCCGACGATCCAAGCGCGCGCGCCTGATATATCTGGTATTCGTCAACCGTGAAGTCCTTGCGGAGTACGGGCAGCGGCACGGCGGCGGCGACGTCGCGCAGATACGCGCTCGAGCCGAGGAAATACTCCGGCTCCGTCAGCACGGATATACAGTCAGCGCCGGCGTCAAAATAGTCGCGCGCGATATCTAAGGCGTCGAAATCCTCCGTTATGACGCCCCTCGACGGCGAGGCGCGCTTTATCTCGCAGATGAACGACATGCCCGCCTCTCGCAGCGCGCTCTCAAAAGCGGGTGGTTCCGTGCCGCCGGCAGGCGCTTCGCGCGGTCCCGCCCCGCACAGAGCCATGAGCGCGTCCTGCGGCAGCGTGGCTTTGTCCCGCCCGACGCGCACCCGCGCCGCCTCCGCCAGTTTTTGAAGAATGTCCATAATTGCCTCTTACGCCTCCCGCGTCGCCGCCACGAATTCCTCCAGCTTCGCCCTTGCCCTGCCGCTGTCGATAATCTCCGCGGCGATGGACACGCACTCGCGCAGCGTGACGTCGCTTCGCGCCATGTACAGGCAGACGGCGGAGTTTAGCAGCACGACGTCGCGCTTCGCCCCGCGCTCGCCGGAGAGCACCGCGCGCGCTATGGCGGCGTTCTCCTCCGGCCCGCCGCCGACGAGCTCCCGGAGCTCACGCCGCTCCAAGCCGAACTGCTCCGGCGTGATGAAATAGCTGTTGAGACGTCCGCCGGACGCTTCGCAAATTGTAGTGGAGCCCGTGAGCGTTATCTCGTCGAGGCCGTCATGCCCGTGTACGACCATCGCCCGCTTGACGCCGAGGTTACTCAGTACGCTCGCCAGCGGCTGAACAAGGCTCTCGTCGTACACGCCGAGCAGTTGCATGTTCGCCCCGGCGGGATTGGACAGCGGCCCTAAGATGTTGAATATCGTCCTCACGCCCAGCTCGCGCCGCACCGGCGCGACGTGCTTCATCGCCGAGTGGTATACGCTCGCGAGCATAAAACACATCCCCGTTTTCTCCAGCACCCTCTCACTCTCGCGCGCCGAGAGCGAGATGTTCGCGCCGAGCGCCTCGAGGAGATCGGCGCTGCCGCACTTGCTCGAAACGCTGCGTCCTCCGTGCTTGGCTACGGGAACGCCCCCGGCGGCTATGACGAACGCCGACACCGTCGATATATTGAAGCTGTAGAGCTCGTCGCCGCCCGTGCCGACTATGTCGAGCACGTCGCGCCCCGGCTCAAGCCTTACGCACTTCTCGCGCATGACTGACGCGCACGCCGTTATCTCGTCTATCGTCTCGCCCTTGCTCCGCATCGCCGTCAAAAACGCGCCCATCTGCGCCGGCGTCGCGCGCCCTTCCATCATCTCCGACATGACCTCGCGCGCCTCGCCGAGCGACAGATCATTCCCGCCGAGCACGCTGTATATCGCCTCTTTTATCATAGCGTAACCGCCTCCCGTCCGATCGATAGAAAATTCTCCATTATAATGCTGCCGTTTTTGGTGAGGATGGATTCCGGGTGGAACTGCACGCCGTAAATATCGCGTTCCCTGTGCTTAACGCCCATCACCTCGCCGGCGTCGTCCTCCGCTATTATCAGCAGCTCGTCCGGGATCGTCCCGCGCGCGGCTGCCAGCGAATGGTACCGCGCCGCCTCTATGACGGGCGGCAGGCCGCGGAATATCGGACTGCCGTTTGCCACGTGGATATGACTCGTCTTGCCGTGCATAAGGCGCCGTGCGTACGTTATCTCCGCGCCGAATGCTTCGCATATCGCCTGATGTCCGAGACACACGCCGAGTATCGGGAGCGTGCCGCCGAGCTCCGTTATGACATCCTCGCACACGCCGGCGTCGGACGGTCTGCCCGGCCCCGGGGAGATTATAATGTGCGATGGTCGCAGCTTGCCTATCTCCGCGGTCGTCAGCTCGTCGTTCCTGACGACCTTTATTTCGGGGTCTATCACCCCCGCGAGCTGGTAGAGATTGAACGTGAAGCTGTCGTAATTGTCGATTATCAGGATCATACCGCCGCGCCCCCTATCGCCTCTAACATCGCGCCCGCCTTGCGCAGGCACTCGTCGTACTCCTTTTCCGGCACACTGTCGGCGACTATCCCGGCGCCCGCCTGAACGTAGACGTATCCGTCCTTCAGCGCCGCCATCCGTATGCCGATGCACAAGTCCATATCGCCCGTGAAGTCGATATAGCCCACCGCGCCGCCGTACACGCCGCGCCTGTGCGTTTCGAGCGAGTCGATTATCTCGCAGGCGCGTTTTTTCGGTGCTCCGGAGAGCGTGCCGGCGGGCAGCGCCGCCTCTATGACGTCAAGCGCTCCGAGCTCCGGCCGGAGCGTCCCTGTAACCTTTGACGCGATATGGCAGACGTGCGAGAGCTTCTTGACGCCGCGGTACTCCGGCACGCGCACGCTTCCGAACCGGCATATCTTCCCAATGTCGTTGCGCCCGAGGTCTACAAGCATATCGTGTTCTGCGAGTTCCTTCTCGTCTTGCAGCATGGCCTCGATGAGCGCGTCCGTCTCGGCATCGTCCGCGCTGCGGCGGCACGTCCCGGCGAGCGGATACGTCGCCACCTCGTCGCCATGCAGCGATACGAGCGTCTCGGGAGACGCCCCGCATAGCTGCATATCCCCGAAGCGGATATAGAACATGTACGGCGAAGGGTTCGTCGTGCGTAAAACGCGGTAGGCGTCCAGCAGATCGTCGCCGTATGGCGCGCGCAGCCGCACGGACGGCACGCACTGGAATATATCGCCCTCGAATATATGCTTTTTCACGCGCTCGACCGCCTCGCAGAACGCGTCTTTGGAAAGCGACGCCTCAAAGCCACCCACGCCGATAAATGATGCTCCGCACGCAAAATAATTGTCCGGCGCGATTTTTGACACGAAGTCTGCCCGGTGTAATAGCATGTGCTCAATCTCCGCCAGTCGGGCCGCGCCCTCGGCGTATTCCGTCTCGAGCGAATCGGCTCGGATATTCACGATGAGATAAATCTTCTGCCGGAAGCTGTCGAACGCTATCACCTTCTTGAACAGCATGAGCCGGAAATCGTGATACCCGACGTCGTCGCGCGCGGACAGTCTCAGCGAGCGCTCCACCCTGCCTATGTACTCATACGCGAAATACCCGACGAATCCCCCCGTAAACGGCGGCAGCCAACCGAGCCTCGGGCTCCGGAAATCCGCGAGGACGGAGCGGAGCGCCTCGCGCGTATCGCCCGGCAGCGTCCTTTGCCCGCTTTTGTCGGACACCGTTACGCCGTCCGCGTCACCGCGTATCTCCGCCTCGGGATCAAAGCACAGGAACGTGTACCGTCCCCAGCTCTCGCCGCCCGGCGCGCTTTCGAGCAGGCAGCATTCCCTCCCCGCGGCTCGCGCGGCAAGGAGCGCCTCGACGGGCGTACACATATCGGCGAACAGCTCCGTCGCTATGGGAATGTGCGTGAAGCCTCGCGACACGTCGCGCGCCTTGTCCAATGTGGGTCTTACCATTGTCTAAAACTCCCCTTTCCGGGGACGTCAAAAAGCCCGTCCCCGACAAAAATAATTGTCAAGGACGGGCCGTTAATAACCCGCGGTGCCACCTTGCTTCGCGGGAGTTACCCGCGCTCTCTCATGGAATACAGACATATTCCCCGCAACTGACGCATGCGGTACGTCGCGGCATTTGACCGCGCCCTCAGCGGCCCATTTAACGCGCTGCGTCTTACCGGCTCTCAGCTCCCCCGGCTCTCTGTGAATGCACACTGCGTTTTTACTTCCGCTTCAACGGTTTGATTAAGTTGTAAACGCATTCTAGCAGTTGTTTTTTGGTTTGTCAATAGGAAAATTGAGAATCATTTCGTTTTCATGTGGAGGGGGGCGTGGAGGGCGGCATTTGGGAGGGCATTTTTACGCATTTGCGCGTTTGTCAATGATGTGAACCATATTAGGGGAGCAAAACCCCGGGATGGTTCGTGCGCCGCGCTCTTTTCCTAAAATTGTTGGTAATATCGAAACGACTTTTTGCATTATTGCACCGAGTTCTGCGGTTTTCCATTTTTGCCTGTGTTAGGGCGCCATCAGGCGTCCGACAGTATGCGCCGCAGCTCCGCCTCGGCGGCCTTCGCGTCGGCGCGTCCGCGCGTCAGGCGCATGACGGCGCCGACTAGCGACTGCAGCGCCTTTTCGCGTCCGGCGAGAAAGTCGGCGGCGGGCTTCGGATTTTCTTCGATCGCCTGACGGCAGAGGCGTCCGAGCTCCTCGCCGCCCACGCCCTCCATATCGGCGGCTGACAGATAGTCCTGCGCGCGTCCGCCGCTCTCGGCCATTTGCGCGTAAACGCGCTTTGCGATATTGTGGCTGATCTTCCCGCTCTGCGCGAGTCCGAGCAATTCGCCCAGCGCCTCCGCGTCCGCTCTGGGCGACCAAGTCTCGCGCTCCGCTTCTGTCGATATGTGCGCGAACATCTGCGTCACGATGAACGACGCCGCCATTCTGGCGTTCCCGGACGACTCCGCGACGCGCTCGAAATACTCTGCAACCGGCCTGTATTTCGTCAGTAGGCGCGCGTCGGCTTCCGTCACGCCGAGCGCCTCCGTATAGCGCCGCAGCTTGCTCTCCGGCAGCTCCGGCAGGCTCCCGCGCAGCCTGTCTATATCGCCGCGCGTCAGCTCCACCGGCACGATGTCCGGCTCCGGGAAGTACCGGTAGTCGTCCGCGTTCTCCTTGTCGCGCATACTGACGGTGACGCCGGAGTCCGCGTCATACGCCCTCGTATCCTGCACGACGGGCGCCCCCGCCTCCAGAAGCTCCGCCTGTCGGCCGTATTCGTATTCGATGGCGGCCGCCACGGATGTAAACGAGTTGAGGTTTTTCACCTCCGAGCGCACTCCGAGCGCCGCGTCGCCCGGAGCGCGCAGCGAGACGTTCACGTCGCACCGCATGGAACCCTCCTGCATACGGCAGTCCGACACCCCGATAGCGCGCAGCGTGGTCTGCAGCCGCTCCATATACTCGACAGCCTCGCCCGCGCTCCGGAAATCCGGTTCCGTCACTATCTCGATAAGCGGGACGCCGCCCCTGTTGTAGTCGATCATCACCTCGCTGCCCGTGTGTACCAGCTTGCCCGCGTCCTCCTCAATGTGGATGCGCGTGAGGTTGATCCGCCGCCCGTTCGACAGCGTCACGCCGCCGCCTGTGCAGAGCGGCTTGTCGAACTGTGAGGTCTGGTACGCCTTGGGCAGATCCGGATATACGTAATGCTTGCGGGCCATTATCGACCTTGGGTGTATCTCGCACCCGAGCGCCAGCCCCGCCAGAGCGGCGTATTCCACGGCGGTTCTGTTGAGAAACGGCAGACTGCCGGGCTGTCCCGTACACACGGGGCAGCACCGCGAATTCGGCTCGCCGCCGAATTCGGTGGAGCAGCCGCAGAATATCTTTGTCCTTGTGGACAGCTCCACGTGCGTTTCAAGTCCTATTACGCTCTCCCACTTCACGCTATCACCTCCAAAGCGGCGTCCGTCAGATATTTGCGCTCCGTCATTTCCTCAAAGGCGAACGCGGCGTTGAGAAGTATATCCTCACGGAACGCGTCCCCGATGAGCTGCATACCTATGGGCAGTCCGTCCGTGTCAAAGCCGCAGGGCGCCGATACGGCCGGCGCGCCCACTATATTGACGGGCACGGTGCATATATCCGTCTGGTACGTCTCCACGGGACTGAGAGCGCCGCCGGACGGCAGCGCCGTGACGGGCACGGTTGGCGTGAGCAGACAGTCGCACCGCGTAAATATTTCCGCAAATTCGTTCTTTATGGCCGCGCGCAGCTTTTGGGCCTTGTTATAGTACGCGTCGTAATATCCGGCGGACAGCACATACGTCCCCAGAAGTATGCGCCGCCTGACCTCCGCGCCGAAGCCCTCGCTGCGCGTGCGCCTTATAAATTCGTCGAGGTCGGAATATTCCTCCGTCCTGTAACCGTATCGCAGTCCGTCGTAGCGGCCGAGGTTCGACGACGCCTCCGCGCACGCCAGTATATAGTACGCCGGCAGACTGTATTTCAGGAGCGGAAAGCTCACCTCCACGAGCTCGGCGCCCGCGTCCTCAAACAGGCCGGCCGCTTTTTTCACCGCGCCGTCGATGTCGGGCGGCAGATTTTCAAAAAACTCGCGCGCTATCCCGATCCGCAGTCCCTTGACGCCGCCCGTGAGCGAGCCCGATACGCCCTCCCGCCCGCGCGAGGTCATGTCGAGCCCGTCGCGGCGGCATATGGCGTCGAAGACCGCGGCGGCGTCGCGCGCGCTTCTCGTTATGGGGCCTATCTGGTCGAGCGACGACGCGTACGCTATCAGCCCGCGTCGGCTCACCGCCCCATATGTGGGCTTGAGTCCCACGAGTCCGCAGAACGACGCCGGCTGGCGTATGCTGCCGCCCGTGTCGGAGCCTATTCCGTACACCGCGAGACCGGCCGCGACGGCCGCCGCGACGCCGCCCGAGCTCCCTCCCGCCACTCGCGACGTATCGCGCGGGTTGCGGGCGCCTCCGAAATACGACGTCTCGTTCGTCGAGCCCATCGCAAATTCGTCCATGTTGCCCTTGCCTATGAGCACGGCGCCCTCCGCCCGCAGGAGCTCCCAGACGGCGGCGTCGTATATGGGTACATAATTTTCCAGCATACGCGACGCGCACGTCGTACGCAGTCCCGCCGTGGAAATATTGTCCTTCAGAACAAACGGCACGCCCAGCAGTTCGGAGCTCTCCCCTCCCCCGCGCAGACGCTCGTCCGCCGCCGCCGCCTGCGCGAGCGCCGTCTCCTCCGTCAGCGACACGAACGCCCGCAGCTCCGCGTTGCGCCGTTCCGCGGCGTCCAGGTACGCGCGCGCGAGCTCCACACACGAGATTTTGCCCGAGCGCAGCGCCCCGGACGTCTCCCGGATACCGTTAAGGTTCATGTCAGCCGCCTCCCCGTTTTGCCCGCGACAAAGTATCCGCCGCTGCTCTGCGCCGCGTTGCGGAGGATGTCGTCTCTCGGCGCCGACAGCCCGGGAACATCCTCGCGCAGGGGGTACGTCTCCCCCGTTCCCACCGATTCGGCGTCGGGTATATCGGCGCCGGCGACCGCTTCGGCGAATTCGATTATTTCGCCGACGTCCGCCGCCAGCGCCGCCATGTCCTCCCCGTCAAGCGACAGCTTGGCCAGCGCCGCTATCTTCCTGAGCTCGTCATAAGTTATCATAAACCATCCCCGCAATCCCGTATTCCCGTAATCCTGTCCGTCGTCCCTCAGAGAACTCTGATATTGGCTTCCCGCAGTTGCCGCGCCGTCACCTCTCCGGGGGCGCCGAGCATGAGGTCCTGCGCGTTTCCGTTCAGCGGGAAGGCTATCACGTCGCGTATCGCATCCTCGCCGGCGAGCAGCATTATCATGCGATCTATGCCCGGCGCCATTCCGGCGTGGGGCGGCGCGCCATATTGAAACGCCGTGTACATGGCGCCGAATTTCTGTTCAAGCTCCTCCTCCGAGTAGCCGGCAAGCTCAAAGGCTCGCTTCATAATTTCGGGGCTGTGGTTGCGCACCGCGCCCGACGAGAGCTCCACGCCGTTGCACACGACGTCGTACTGCCACGCGAGAATACGCTCCGGGTTCTCGCCGTTCAGGGCGTCCAGCCCCCCCTGCGGCATTGAGAACGGGTTGTGCGTGAACTCATATCCGCCCGTCTCCGGGTTCCATCCGAACATGGGGAAATCGACTATGAAGCAAAAGGCGTACCGGCTTTCGTCGATCAAGCCGAGCTTCTCGCCGAGCCACGTCCGTATTTCGCCCGAAAATCTGTCCACGTCGCCCGGCGCGTCACAGATAAAGAAAAGCGTCTCGCCCTCGCGCAATTCCTGTTCCTCTATGAGTGTCCGCCGCTTGTCGTCCGTCAGGAATTTGCCGATTGGCCCTTTTAATTGCCCGTCGCTGAGCGTCACATAGCCGAGGCCCTTCATCCCGACGTCGAGCGCGTATTTAAGAGAGGCGTCAAAAAAGCTGCGCGGCCTGCCGGAGCAGTCGGCGGTTATGCCGCGCACCGGCTTCCCCTTGAAAAGCGGAAACTCGACGTCTGAAAAAAAGCCGGTCAGGTCGCGTATGACGAGCGGATTCCTCAAATCCGGCTTGTCGGTCCCGTACCGCAGCATCGCGTCGGCGTACGGTATGCGCGGGAACGGCGGCGAGGCGGGCCGTTTTTCGCCGAACTGTCTGAACACCCCGAACAGCACCTCCTCCGCGACGCGGAGCACGTCCTCCTGCTCCGCGAAGGCCATCTCAAAGTCGAGCTGATAAAATTCGCCCGGCGACCTGTCGCCGCGCGCGTCCTCATCGCGAAAGCACGGCGCTATCTGGTAATATTTGTCAAATCCGGCGACCATGAGCAACTGCTTGAACTGCTGCGGCGCCTGCGGAAGCGCGTAGAACCTGCCGCTGTGCTTCCGGCTCGGCACGAGGTAGTCGCGCGCGCCCTCCGGCGACGACGCCGTAAGGATCGGCGTCTGTATCTCCAAAAATCCGAGCCTCTCCATACGCGCGCGCAGAAAGCTGACGACGCGCGCGCGCAGCTCGATGTTTCGGCGTATCTCCGGGTTTCGCAGATCGAGATAGCGGTACTTCAGCCGCACGTCCTCGCGCGTCTGGCGCGACTCGGCGATCTCAAACGGAAGCATGTTCCGGCAGGCGCCAAGCAAATCAAGCGAGTCCGCGTACACCTCGATATAGCCCGTATACCGCTTTGGATTGACCGTATCCTCCGAGCGCGCCCGCACGGAACCCGCCACGGAAACGACGGCCTCGCGGTTTACGCCGCGCAGCATAGCGTCGTCGTGCAGCACTATCTGCGTGACGCCGGAGCCGTCGCGCAGGTCCATGAATTTCACGCCGCCGTGATCGCGTATGGACTCGACCCAGCCCGACAGCCGCACCTCGCGGCCTATGTCGGCCTGACGGAGCTCGCCGCACAAATGTGTTCTGTACATAAAGACATCAAATCCTCTCATAGTCGTCCCGTTTGCCCCAAAAAACGGAAAACGGGAATTATCACAATAATAATTCCCGGGACGGGCCAAAAGCAGCAAAACAGCCGCAAAACAGCCCGCGGTGCCACCCGCGTTGGCACGATAGACGCGCCCGCTCAAAATATTCACTTGTGATCCCGCGCTCCCGAGCGTTCCCCTGCCCGCTACTCGCCCTTCGCGCGCTCTCAGCCTGCGGCGCGTGTTCTCTGTCGGGTTTTCCATGAGGGCGGAGTCCCGAAAGCCTCCCGCGAACGTATCCGTTAACGTGTACTGCCGTCCGCGTCGCGGATATTCTGCCGTTTGCCGCGAAGCGGCGAATGGTAGAATATGTCGTCCCTCGGCGGTTGCCGCGAAGCGGCGAGCCGATGGGGACAGCACTGTAGAATATCCGTACTGCGGATATTCTACCACGCCGCGCCGGTCGCTGTCAAGCACGGCCTCATTGAATCATTGAATAATTTCGTTTGCGAAATTATTCATTCAGGGGCGATGTAGAGCGGAAGCCGGACGCGAAAACGCATACCGCCGTCCCTGCGGTTCTCCGCGGTGACCGAGCCGCCGAGTCCCAGCGCCGCGTCCCGGACAAGCGAAAGTCCCAGGCCACTGCCGCCGGCCTCACGCGAGCGCGCCTTATCGACGCGGTAAAAGCGGTCGAATATATGCGGCATGTCGGCTTCCGGCACGCCGATGCCCGTGTCGTCGACCGTCAGTATCGAGTGCTCCGCCTCGCGCGTCAGCTTTACGCAGACCGAGCCGCCCGGGGTATTGTATTTTATGGCGTTTTCGGTGAGGTTTAATATTATCATATACACCTCGTCGCGCGTTGCGAGGACGAAGCACCCTCCGTCCAGAGCGGATTCGATCGTCAGACCGCGGCTGGCTGCCAGCGGGCGCAGCATGTGAAGCGTGTCCGTCGCGACCTCCCGCATATCGACGCTCGCGCGCTCGGCGATTATGTTGTTGTCAAGCCGGGTGAGCGTCATCAGCTTTTCCGTGGTGCGCGCCAGCCGCTCCGACTCGTTGCCGATGTCGGTCACAAACTCACGCACGGTATCGGGGTCCATGCCGTCGTTGTTGAGGATGCTGTCGCTGAGCAGACGTATCGAGGCGAGCGGGGTTTTAAGCTCGTGCGACGCGTCCGCGACGAAGCGGCGGCGTATCTCGTCGGTGTCGCGCAGGCGGTCGGTCAGACTGTTAAATTCCTCGCCGAGCAGCGCCAGCTCGTCGTTTCCGCCGACGCTGATGCGATAATTGTACTCGCCCTCACGAACCAGCTTTATCGCCCGGAGTATGCTTGAAATGCGCCGCATGACCGTCCAGAGTATGAGCGCCACGATAAAAACCGAGAGCGCGGTCACAAGGATCGATATGCTCTTGATGGTGCTCTGCAGTCCGACGAGTATGGCGCCCTGCTGCGCGTCGCCCTCGTGGACGTAGACGGCGCCTATCACCGCGCCGTCGCGTATGACCGGCAGGAGCGCGCTGCTGTAGAAAACTCCCTCCGAAAACCGCAGACTGATCACGTCGTATCCCCCGAGCGCCCTTGAGGCGTTCTGCTGGAAGAAGTCGGCGTAGTAGGAGCCGCCGGCGCTGTCCGTCGTATCGTAGAGCAGAATCCCGTCGTCGTCCATGATGACGACGCGCATGGACTCGTCCACGTCCAGACGCGCCATGACCTGCGAGACGTCGTCGATGCTCAGGTCGTCGAAGTCCGCGAGCGCCGTCTCCATGATGGCCGCCTGATTGCGTATGAGGGTGTGCTTTGACGTAAATATCATGTCTCGCGAAGCGGTGAGAAAGTATGTGTTCATCAACACGAGTACCACGGCGAGCAGAAGCGCGTACGAGAACGCGATCCGCACCCGCAGACTGCTGAAAACCCTCACGAGTCGCCCGTTATCCCTTGAAATAGTAACCAACACCCCACTTTGTCATAATGCGCTCCGGCTGCGCGGGGTCGCGCTCCAGCTTTTCCCGCAGACGCCGGACGTGTACGTCGACGGTGCGGGTGTCGCCCTGATACTCATAACCCCAGATGATATTCAGCAGATTTTCACGGCTGTAAACTCTGTCCGGATTGCGGGCAAGAAGCTCGATGACGTCAAACTCGCGCGCGGTGAGGTCGACGGGTATGCCGTCTTTTTTTACGATACGCTTCTCGCTGTCCAGCGTGATATGTCCTATCGCGAGCGTAGCGCCGCCCATCAGCTGGTTTGTCACGGACGATCTCCTTAGCAGAGCGCGTATGCGCGCCTTCAGCTCCAGAATATTAAACGGCTTCGTCACATAGTCGTCCGCGCCGTATTCAAAGCCCATTATCTTGTCCATGTCGTCGCCGCGCGCCGTCAGCATTATTATGGGCACCGTCGAGAACTCGCGTATGCGCATGCAAGCCTCCAGTCCGCCGAGCTTGGGCATCATCACATCAAGTATGATGAGGTCGAAATTGCCGTTTTTCGCGAGCTCCACGGCCTCCTGGCCGTCGTAGGCGCCCTCCACCTGATAGCCCTCGTTTTCAAGATTAAATTTTATGCCCTTTATGAGCAGCTTTTCATCATCGACGACGAGAATTTTCATCCTTTCCTTTCCCTCCCACGTGGCTCATCCGACCGTGACGTGATCCCTTATGTCGGCGAGCTTGGCGTTTCCGATCCCCGTGACCTCCAGCAGCTGGTCGATAGCCGTAAACGCGCCGTTTTGCTCTCTGTACTCGATTATGCGTGCGGAGAGCGCCGGGCCGATCCCGCGCAGCTCCTGAAGCGTTCCGGCTGACGCGGTGTTTATGTTCACGCGCCCCTGCGCGTCGTGCTCTGTGTCGGATAGCTCCGGAGACGGCTCCGGAGTCGGAGTCGGAGAGAGCGCCGGAGACGCGCCGCCGTCCGTCGGCGTCTGCTGCGCCGGGGGCAGGGCATCTGCGGACTCAGACGGCGGCGCGTCTGGCGCCGGCACGGGAGTTATGCCGCCCGGCGCCCCCATTCTGCCGACAAAGAAGCCTCCGGCAAAGCAAACGAACGCCACCGTTATTATGATCACGGACAATTCAGCTTTCCTGACTCTCATCTTCCGCCGCCATTCTCTTATCCCGCTTGCCGCGAACACACAGAGTATTCACTACGTTTGTCGTCGTCAGACTCACTTTCGCCGGGGAATAATATTGCAATCGGCATACTGAATTTGGTATACTAGTTGACACAGCGCGAGTATTATAAGAACATTATACCATGACGCGAAGCGGCAATGGTATAATGTGTCAGCCCTCGGCGGTTGCCGCGAAGCGGCGAGCCGATGGGGACAGCCCCGTATAATGTTCGCCCCGCGAACATTATACCATATGATGCGGGAGATTTATATGAAAAAAGTGAGCCTTCTCGTTTTACCTCTACTGGCGCTCATGTTGCTCCCGCCCGCCCGTCAGAGCGCGCACGCCGCCGCGCCCCACGACGCTCAGGCGCAGGCGGTCGTACTGCTTGAGGTAAATTCGGGCGAGATACTCTACGAGAAGAATATGCGCGAGCGGCGTTCGCCGGACAATCTCGTCAAGGTGATGACGCTGCTTACGGCGGCGCGCGCCTGCGAGGAGGGGCGCGCCGAGCTGAACGACGTCGTCACTGTAGACGAATCGGCGTGGGAGGGACTCGGCGAGGGGCGCGGACTCGTTCCGGGCGAGCAACTGAGGCTTATCGACCTGCTCTACATGGCGTATTTCGGAATAAACGACGCGGCGTGCAACGCGGCGGCCGAGGAGGTGGCGGGCGGCGTCGGGGAGTTTGTGGAGATGATGAACGCGGAGGCCCGCAGACTCGGCTGTGTCGATACAAAATTTACGAACACACACGGAAAGATAGACCCGGAGCAGTATACGACGGCGTGGGACCTTGCCGTAATGATGCAGGAGGCGTGCCGCCATTCGCTTTTTATACAGATCGCCGGAACCTTTAAGACGACGCTCCCCGGGACGAATTACAGCGACAGCCGCGGCATAAGCAGTCCAAACTACATACTCAGCGAAACGAGCAAATACTACTACATGTACGCCGCGGCCGCGCGCACAAGCGGTACATACGAGAACGGGTACGGACTGACGGCCTCCGCGCGGCGCGACGACCTCTCCCTCGTCGGGGTGGTGCTCGGCGCCGTGGCGATAACGCTGGAGGACGAATCGACCGAGATGCAGAATCTGACCGAGGGCAAAAAGCTCTTTGAGTGGGGCTTTGGTAATTTCAGCTGGCGTAATGTGCTCACGTCGAGCGAGCTCATCGCGGATGTGCCCGTCAAATACGGCGACGGCGCGGACGACGTCGTTCTCAGGCCGGCGGAGTCTATCAGACTTCTGCTGGACAACGATGTGGACGACGGCGATTTCACGCGCAGCATCACAGTATACGCCGTGCGCGACGGAGAACCCCTTATCGCCCCGATAGAGAGAGGTGCCGTATTGGGCGAGATCAGCGTATATCTGGGCGAAAAAAAATACGGCGAGTCCCGTCTTGTCGCCAACACGGCCGTGGAGCTGCAGCGCATAAAGTACATAGAGGATCAGATAAAGAGGGCGCTCGGCAGCCGGTGGGTCAAGCTTTCAATCTTCATCGTTCTGGTGCTGTTCGCGGTGTACGCGGCGCTCGTGATACGGTATAACAGGATACGGCGCGCTCGGCTGCGCAGGATAAAAGAGGCGAAGCAGAGGATAATAGACGAGCGCAAGGGCGGCTCGAAAAGCAGTGATTATGACAGGGGGGCGTTCAAGTGAGTCAATATACAGATTTGGCGGCCGAGATTTTTGCGCGGGGCTTTAACTGCGCTCAGTCTGTCGCGGCGGTTTTCTACGACAGATACGACGCGGATTATGACACGGCGGTGCGCGCCGCCGCGGGCTTCGGCGGCGGCCTCGGGTGCGGGGAGGTGTGCGGCGCGCTCAGCGGAGCGGTGATGGTCGTCGGACAGAGGTACGGCCCCGTCGAGCCGGAGGATGCTTACGGGAAAGAGAACTGTCACAACAGGACGGCGGAGCTCGTCGAGCGGTTTCGCGAGCGCAACGGCGCGGTGCGGTGCCGCGAGCTGCTGGGATGCCACCTCTCTACGCCGGAGGGCAGGGAGCGGTACGAGGCGGAGAAGCTGCGCGAGACCGTCTGCGTCCCGCTCGTAATGGGCGCCGTCGCGATACTTGAGGAGCTGGGGTATTGACGTCTGTCCGGACGGGAGAGTCCGGACAGACGCCCACGGCGGCGGCGCAATGCGCCGCCGCCGTGGGCGAAGCGTGGTTCGGCGCCGCGCCATTATATCATTGCCGCGAAGCGGCAATGATATAATGTGTCGACCCTCGGCGGTTGCCGCGAAGCGGCGAGCCGATGGGGACAGTAGCGTATAATATCCGCTCTGCGGACATTATATCATTGCCGCGAAGCGGCAATGATATAATATGTCGACCCTCGGCGGTTGCCGCGAAGCGGCGAGCCGATGGGGACAGTAGCGTATAATATCCGCTCTGCGGATATTATATCGGGTTCCTGAGACTGCCCGCTATATCTCCAGCTCGGTGCGGCTGATCAGATCGTTCTGGCCGGTGATATGAAGCTCGACGAAGTACGCTGAGAAGCCGGCGACGCGCACGACGAGATTTTTATAATTCTCCGGGTTATGCTGCGCGTCCTTCAGCGTCGCCGCCGAAATGACATTGAGCTGCATCTCCATGCCGCCCATGTCGAAATACGTCGCGATGAGCTGCGAGAGCTTTTGCACGCCCTCGTCTCCGTTAATGCAAGACGGACTGAACTTCATGTTGAGCAGCGTGCCGTTTGAATAGTTGACCTGCTCTATTTTTGATACGGAATTCAGTACGGCCGTCGGGCCGTTCAAATCCATCTGCTGGAGCGGCGATATGCCGTCGGCAAGCGGCTGACCCGCGTTGCGTCCGTCCGGCGTCGCGCCCGTCATATATCCGAACATGACGTTCGTCGTGACGGGGTACAGTCCGGCGGCGTAAGCGCCTCTGGGCCCCGTGCATGAGGTCACGGCGTCGGCGAACACCTGTCCGGCCCAGTTGGCCCACTTATCGACCTCCGGCACACCATTGCCGTAGTGCGGGCATTGGCTTTTTATGAACTGCTGAAGCCCCTCGTGGCCCTTCCAGTTGTCTATCAGCGCGGTGTACAGCTCGCGCGTCGTGCACCGTTTTGTGTCATAGCAGAGGTGTTTTATCATAAACAGGCTGTCGGCGACGTTGCCTATTCCAACGCCCGCCATACCGCAGGAGTTATACTTCGCGCCGCCGTACATGACGTCCATGCCCTTCTCCATGCAGCCCTCCATCGTGGCCGAGACTATGGGCAGCGGCAGCACCTCGCGAGCTACGTATTCGAAGCCGTTTATGCACATGGCGTGCCATTTTACGAAAAACTCTATCTGCTTTTTGTAGGCGTCAAGCACCTCCTCGAACGTCTCCATCTCGTATAGATAGCCGGTGGGCAGACCGACGCGGTCCGTGCGCTTCACGGGCGTCCGGTTACCGCTGCCATCCGACTTGCCTCCGTTGCGCGGCGCGCCGAACATCAGCGGTATGGGCAGATGCCCGTCGTTTATGCCCAGCCACACGCCGTTGACGAGATTGAGATACGACACGCTGCCCGTGCCGCCGCAGGCCGGCCATTCGTCGCCCGTGCCGCCCGGCTCGACGCAGCCTATCGGAGAGTAGTTGCGGGCGCTCTCCAGCGACAGCCCGCGCTTCATCAGTGCGGGTATGATGACGTCGTCATTTTCAAAGGTCGGCACGCCGCCGCAGATTTTGGACGTCTCTATGGCGGCCTCCCACAGCTCCGTCGGCGTCTTTTTGCTTATGCGCAGCGAGTGCGGCGGGTCGTGCAGGACGAGCCGGCCCATCGCCTGAAGCATCATGTAGGTGACCTTGTTCGCGGCGTCCTCGCCGTTCTTGTCCACGCCGCCCAGACTCATCATCTGTCCGGAGGTGTAGCCGGGGTTGGCCTGCGTGGCGCCGTAGCTCCACGGCTTGTTCATCTCGGCGACCTTCAGGTAGAACAGATCGAACATCTCCTGCGCGTACTCCTGAGTTATGATTCCGTCCGCGAGATCGCGCTCAAGGAAATCTCCGAGGTACTGGTCGACGCGCCCGAAGCTGATGCCGTGCATGTTGGCGTCGAGGCACAGGACGGTCTGGTACATATACAGACATTGCAGCGCCTCATGGAAATTGCGCGCGGGGCGCTCGACTGTCCAGCTCAGACATTCCGCCATTTTTTCGAGTTCTTTTCTGCGCTCGGCGTCCGGTTCCGTCGCGGTCATTTCCCTTGCCTTCGCCGCGTAGCGCTTCGTCAGCGTGATGATCGCTTGACTCACGATAGACACGGCGCGGTAGAAATTGTACTGCTCTATCGTCGTTCCGGGAAGTCCCGCCGCTATGAGCTCGTTCATCTTGAGGTCCGCCTCGGCCTTGATAGCGCCGAAACCCACGCGTATGGCCTTATTGTAGCCCGTGACGAAATGTCCCACCGGAGTATCGGCTATGGTCATCTTGCCGAGCATTGTTATGCCGTTGCCGTCGTACTTATGGTACTGGTCGATTATGTACGCCTTATACTTGGCGTTGCCGCACTCCCCCTCCCAGTAGTCTATGGTGTCCATAACGTATTTGGCGTCCTGCTCGGATATGATATAGGGGTCGATGTCGCGCGTCCGGATAGTCCCGTCGCCTATCTCCTGCTTGAGAAAATCGACGGAATTTTCCGGGTATAGCGCCGCCGCCCTGAACTTGCCCGACTGCGCCCCGACGATGACCTCCTTATCGCCTATGCGTACGGGGATATTCTCGCAGATCTCCTGCAGGGCCTTCGCTCTGCGCAGTATGCCGCCGAGTTCCGGGTGGTTCATGTAGAATTCCGTGATGATCCTGTACCGGGCGATACATATCTCCGGCTGCGTGTCCCTGTACATCTCGCGTACCTTTGCCACGCGCTGCGATACGGGACTGAGTACCCATGCCATAAGTAAACCTCCTTAAAAAATATTATGGATATATTTTATCACACGTGTGATTTTTGTCAATTATTTCGTCCGTGGAATTGACAAAAACCGCGGCTTGATATAAAATCGTGTGAGGTTCGTAACGGCGAAACGCTTCGCCGGAGGCTGTTTGTAAGTTTGTAAGGAGGATAATGGAAATGTCGGGACGCTTGGAAGGTAAGGTCGCGCTCATAACGGGCGGAGGAAGCGGAATAGGGGCCGCGCTCGCTAAACGGTTCGTCGCGGAGGGCGCCAAAATCGTAGTCACCGGCCGGCGCGCGGACGCGCTCGCGGGAACTGTCGCGGCGCTTCCCGGGGGAGCGGCGCTCGCGTTTGCGGGCGACGTCACAAAGCCGGAGGACGCGGCGGCCATGGTGGAGGCGACGGTAAAATTCGGCGGGAAGATAGACGTGCTCGTAAACAACGCCGCTATCGATCCGTCGGGCTCTATCGTCGACGTGCCCATAGACCAGTGGAAACGGGTAATAGAGACTAACTTGTACGGCCCGTTTTTCACGATGCGCGCCGCCATACCGCACATGATAGCGGCGGGCGGCGGTTCTATAGTCAACGTGGCGTCGCTCGCGGCGCTGCGGAGGATACCCTCGATGCCGGCGTACAGCTCCGCGAAATCCGGACTCATAGGGCTGTCACAGGCAGCCGCGCTCGACTACGGGCCGCACAATATACGCTGTAACGTCATTTGTCCGGGCGCGACGCGCACGTCCATGCTGGAAAATTCTATGGCCGCGCTCGCGGAGTCGCAAAATACGGACATAGCGGGCGCGCTGAAATTTCTCACGCGCTTCAACCCGCTCGGACGCCCCGCGGAACCGGACGAGATAACGGGCGCCGCCGTATTTTTCGCGAGCGACGACTCGTCTATCATAACGGGAGCGGTACTGCCCCTTGACGCCGGCGCGTGCGTAGTCGATCCGAACGGCGCCGCCGTCGCCAGCGGGGGAACGAGCTGGGGACAGGGCTGACGTCCGTTCAAAGCGCCAAAATACATACGGGCCCCCCTCGCCCTGCCCTTTGCAAGCGCGTCGCGGCTTGTAAACGTATAAAAATCAAAAGGAATGGTCACAGACTTGTTGCGTAAACGGCAGATGTATCTCAAATTCATCGAGCGTAATACCGCGATGAAAGTGCGGGTAAAGACGGGCGGTGAGGATAGCGGCGCCGAGTATACAGTTTCGTTTTACGATCTGGATACCGAGATGGCCTTTTGGGCCAAAAGCGAGGCGCTGCACAACCTCGTCAGCGCCTCGGATACCGCTCCGCGCGTGGAGGTGACCTTCTGGCTGCGGGAGAACATGTACACGTTTGAGGGCAGGGCGATGGGACCGGCCCCGCACATCGACGACTGCGCGGTTCTGATTGAGCAGCTGTCGCCCATACTGGCGATAAGCCGCAGAAGCGACGCGCGCAACGAGATGCGCATCCCCGTAAATCTCTACGATATTGCCCCGGAGGATATGGCTCTCGAACGGCCGCGCGCGCCCGAACGCGCCCCCGTCTTTACTGCGGAGACGTTTGATATCAGCGCCGGCGGGTTTTGTCTCGTGTCAAACGAGCCGCTCGTATCGAGCGGCCCGCTTTTCCTCGCCGAATTCAGCCTGTCGGATAAAAATGACTTTCTGCTGCCCGTGCGTCTTCTCAGAAAGGGCGACTGCCCGCAGACTGTCCTGTATCACTACGACTACGGATTTTTATTCATATTTGATAAGCTCCGCGACGAAAAAGCCCGCATCGCCAGCGCGATAACAAACACGGTTTTCAAGACGCGTCTCGCGTCCGTCACGCGTTAGCGATTTTATCTGCGGGCGTAGAACTCGCTTGAATAATTGTAGAGCTCCTCGAACGCCGCCTTTGATATTTCCGGATCGGGATTCATAAACGCCCCGGCGACCAGCTTGCCGCGCGGCGCGAATTTGTCCACCCATTTGCGGATTAGCTCACGGGCTTCCTTTTCCGATTTTGCCTCCGAGACGCCGTCTATCGGGACGGTTACGGCGATCTTCTCGCCGTAGTCGCGCGTGAGCATGTCGAAGTCGTTGATCGCCTGCGGCGTCCACGCGTCAGCTCCCATCTCGATTATCTCCTTGATGTACTGCTGTGTCAGACCGCAGGAATGGAGCTCGACGTAACGACCCGACTCATGCACGTAATCCCAGACGGGCTTTGTGTACGGCATGATAAACTCGCGGAACATATCATTTGAGAAAAAGCCGGAACGCTGATGGCCCCAGTCGTCGCCGTAGATGATGTAGTCCACCGGCGCGTACTTTTCAAATACGATTTTTAGCAGGTCTATCTTGTACTGACGCATTCCGTCGAAAAACGCCTTTACCTCGTCGGGTTCCTCATACATCGCTATCATCGTCTCGTCCATCGGCATCATCTCGTGCAGACGCTCGAATATCCCCTCGACGCAGTGGAACACGTGCGCCTTGTCGGGGTCGTAACGCGCCGTCTGTATGGCGGCGTCCTCGTCCCACGGCATCCCCTCGAGGGTGGGGAACTTCACCTGCTCACGCCACTTTGTTATGTCCGTAATGACGCGGTAGCCCGGCGTCGGCATCTGTCCGGCAATGCCCGGCTCGTACGTCCAGTGCTGACCCCACCAGTCGAAGCCCGTGCCCTCAAACGGGGCGTGCTCCGCGTAGATGTCGGGCCATGCGTACTGGTTATCCACAAGCCATATGGGTATCCAGTACGGCTTTTCGCCGCGGAACACCCGCAGCAGGTTTTCCCGGGCGGATACGGGGCGGTCGCCCGGATAGAGCGGGCGCGGCGGCTGCTGCAGCATGAACGGGAACGTCCCCTCCGGCTGCCTCGACGGCGGTATTTTTTCGTAATCCAACATAATCGCAATTTTCCCTTTCGTTTCGTTTTGTCTCCCGTAAGCTCGTCTGTAAGCGCGCGGCTCGCACGGGCGCGTCAGTGTATCATCACGTTGAGTCCCATAGCCTCGAGCTGCTTTTTACGCGTCTGCATGAACTCGTCGGACGGCGGAGTGGCCTCAAGTACCGGCGCCTTGCGCTGGAGGCGCTCCCACTTCACGACGCCGAGGTTGTGGTACGGCAGGAGCTGAACGATCTCAACCGAGTCGCCCAGTCCCACGATGAATTTGCCGAACTTGTCAAAATCCTCCTCGGAGTCGTTGTAGAGCGGCATTACGGGTATGCGGATCATGAATTTTCCGCCCGCGGCCGCTATTTTTTGCGCGTTTTCGAGTATCAGCTCGTTCGGTATGCCCGTGCCGCGCTTATGGAACTCGCTGTCCATGTGCTTTAAGTCGTAGAGGAAGATGTCCGTGTACGGGACGATGGCCTCTATTACCTCCCATTTTGCAAAGCCGGTCGTATCAACCGCGGTGTGTATGGCCTCCGCCCTGCACTGCCTGAGCACCGCCAGCAGATAATCCGGCTGGCACAGGCACTCGCCGCCGGAGATGGTGACGCCGCCGCCCGAGCGCTTGTAAAATGGCACGTCGCGCCGTATGCGCACCATGAGCTCCTCGACGGTGTAGTCCGTGCCGCACATGTACAGCGCCTTCGCCGTACACGCCTCCGCGCACTTGCCGCAGTTGTCGCATTTGTCGCGGTCTACCGTGACAAGCTGTATCTCGCCGTCGTCCTGAAGCGACTTTTTCGTCGCGCCGAGCGAGACTGCGTCGTGCGGACAGACTTTGAGACAGTTGCCGCACTTCGCGACGCCGACGCATTTGATCTCCATCCAGTTGAGTTCCGTCGGGAATTCCTGCGACTCGGGGCTGTGACACCACAGGCAGCGCAGTGGACACCCTTTCATGAAGCATGTTAGGCGGATGCCCGGCCCGTCATGTACGGAGAAGCCCTGAATATCGTAAAATTTGCCGGTCAGTTCCTTCGTTTCCATATAAACCTCCCAATTATATAGCAATTAAGCGTTTTTGGTATATAGACAATGATACCACATTTCCGCCGCAGTGTAAAATTTTTTTATGAACAACAGGGACTTTTTTCTTTTTGTTCTTTATGGTCATGCCTCCGGCGGGTGACTTTTCGGCGGGAACGCGCCCTAGCCGCGCCTGTCTTTGTAATCTTACCTTCTGCGAGGAGCTTGTTCAAGACATGAATTGCCGCGAACTTGGATTGGCCAATAATCAGCTCCACAGCTTTTCGCGATAGTACGCCCTTTTCATTTGCGGAGTTTCATTTGGCAAGCGAGATAGAGGACAAGACACAGGCGTTTGAAGCATATCGTACCATCGGAAGTTTTCCCGTTGTGGTGACACAGCTAAAAAGTGATATGGGGCTTTCCGACCAATACTTGGAGGTATCTATAATACGATCCTCATTAAAGACGTTGTTGCCCGAAAAGGAGTCAGCGATGTCGCATTGCTACAGAATATTGTTAAGTTTCTCTGTTCAAGCGTCGGCAGTTCTGTTTCCGTTACAAATATAACGGACTATATCAATAATTCGGGCAGAAGCATCACGCAAAAAACCGCCTACAAATATGTCAAGGCATTGTCGGACAGTTACCTGTTTTACCCGGTTGAACGCTACAACATCAAAGGCAAAAACTTATTGAAAACCCTCGGCAAGTATTATACAGTGGATTCCGGCTTGCGGAATCATTTGCTGTCGGCCACCAATACCGATGTCGGGCATCAGGTGGAAAACATTGTATACTTGGAATTGCTCCGTCGCGGATACAGAGTGACCATCGGCAAGCTTGACGGGAAAGAAATTGATTTCGTCGCCACCAAGCAAAATACGAAGGAGTATTATCAAGTGGCGTTGACCGCGCTTGACGAGCGGGTGCAAGAACGTGAGCTTGACCCTTTGAGGCGCGTCGGCGACAATTATCCCAAGTATCTCTTGACGCTTGATTTCATCTCGGGAGATTACGAGGGTATCAAGCAAGTCAATCTGATAGACTGGCTCTTGGCTGAATAAGCCTTCACGTTTCATCCTGTTATAACCGGTTACCATGAACCCACGCAAACTATCGCGGGTCAAATCGCGATTGGCGCTCACGCCGGTTGCGTCGTCAATTCCCCGTACTCAGATAGCGCCGAACACCGAACCGCCACACCAGCAGACATATCGCGACAAACGGCACAAACAGAAGCGTCGTCAGCGCGTACAGCGGATTGTCGGTTCTGCCCGTAACGTAGAGCAGCGGCAGATAGTTCACACAGCCGTAAGGGATTATGAACGTGAAAAAACGAACTATCCACTTGTTGTAAATCGTCAGCGGATAGGCTGCGAATTGGCGCCCCCCGTCGGTGAAAATATTGATGAATTCCAAGCCTTCTACCGTCCAAAAGCACACGGACGCGCCGAGTATGAACACTCCCGTAAATATGAACACGCCGCTTGTCAGCATCAGTATCAGCGTGACGACCTGCATAGCGTCCCACTCAAGTTGCATCTGATTGACGGCGAATACCAGTATGAACACTGTGACGAGCAATCTGCCGATTCGTGTGATTTCGATGCTGTCGCCCAGCACCTGCAAAATCGTACCGCGCGGACGGAGCATTATGCGATCAAACGCCCCCCGCTTGACTAAACCTGAAAACATGTCAAAGCCGCGAGCAAAGCACTCCGTAATCGCGAACGCCGTATTTATCACGGCAAAGCACAGCGCGACTTCCCCGAACGTCCAGCCGTCCAGCGTGCCGAAACGGTCAAACAGCAGATACATCGAAAAAAACGCGAACAGCGTGTAAAAGAACTGCCCTGCGATGACGAGCGCCATATTCAGGCGGTACTGTGAGAACGTTCCCAGAACCATCTTGAAGTACTTGAAGTAAATCACTCGCCTAACCCCCCTGCACTACAACGCGCCTTGTTACGTGCCTGAACGCGACCCTGCCGAGCAGTATCAGCCCGACAATCCAAGCGAGCTGAATCATTATTTGAAACACAGCGTCCACGCCCGAGATATTCCCGCTGTACAATCGGAACGGTAGGTCGCCCAGATACCGGAACGGGAAAAATGCGGTGATTGTCTGCAGCCACTCGGGCATTAACGGAATCGGGATAAGCATACCGCCCAAGAACTCAGACGAGGCGTACATTATCAGACTCGCGCCTTGAGGTGTGAGCGTAACAAACGTAAGTATGTAGATGAACATCGAAATCGCGACCACGAGAGCCAGCGCGAGCGTCAGCGAGAGCAGAAACATAGCGAGCGCCCCGACGCTCGCCGGCGGCGTCAAGCGATAAGCGCCCGGGAGTATCAGCGCTATCGTTATGACCGGTAAAAATCGGAGTGCGGTTCCCGATACGCGCATCGCGCAAAGTCTGGCATACCAGAACGAGTACATATCATACGGACGGCAAAGCTCGTAGGCGACATGCCCGTCGCGGATGCCTGCCAAAAGCTCCTCATCTTGTCCCCACATTGCCCAAATATAGATAAACGCCTGCCTGAGCCAGTTATACGCGACGAGTTGACTCCACTCCATCGGCGGCGCGGCGGAGGACGAGCGGTAGAACGCCTGGAATATCATAATTGTCGCGAAGCCCCACACGAAGTTTGTGGCAAGCCCCGCCCACGCTGCGGCGCGATACTGCATTCCGGCGATAAGCTTCATCTTAAACATAGCGAAGTATTCGCTCATATCCCGTGCTCTCCGTAAAGCGCCGCTATGACCTCCTCGGTGGACAGCGCCGCGCCGAGGCGTCCGCGAATCGCCGCGAATGAACCGTCGTAGAGTATACGCCCCTTTCCAATCAAAATCACGCGGTCGGTGAGTGCTTCTATGTCGTTCATATCGTGGGTGGTGAGCATAACGGTCACCTTCGTCTCCGCGTTAATCTCGCGGATGAACTGCCGCACGGCGAGTTTGCTCGGTGCGTCAAGCCCGATTGTTGGTTCGTCCAGGAACAACACCTTCGGGGAGTGCAGCAGCGACGCGGCAATCTCCGCCCTCATGCGCTGCCCAAGCGAGAGTTGACGCAGCGGCGTGTTGATGAACTCTCGCAAACCGATTGTTTCCGTAAGTAGGTCAAGATTCCGTCTGTAGTCCGCGTCCGGGATTTTGTAGATGGATTTCAGCAGATCAAAGCTGTCACTGATCGGCACGTCCCACCACAGTTGAGTCCGCTGCCCGAACACCACGCCGATGTTGCGGACGTACTCCCGCCGCCGCTTCCACGGCGTATAGCCCATCACATTACATTCGCCGGAGTCCGGCACAAGAATACCGCTCATCACCTTGATACTCGTGGACTTTCCAGCACCGTTCGGTCCTATGTAGCCGACAATCTCACCCTCCGCGATGTCAAAGCTGATGTCGTCCAACGCGTGTACCTCGCGGTACTGCCGATGAAACAGCGAAACAAGCGCGGCAGTTGCTCCCTTGCCGCGCTGTGCTACTTTGAATGTTTTGTTGATGTTGGATAGGCGAATCATCTGACGAACCTCACTCCCTTTGGTGCGTTGGGACTTGATTGACTCGGTACAATCTTGAATCCGTACTGCTTAGCGGCGGTTTCGACCGACTTGCGATAGTATTCATTTATCTTTTATTTTTGGAACGTATTTCCGCAATTATCAACGGCAATCTGTTTATAATTGCGTCAATTTCTTCTTCCGTATTATATTCGGAAAGAGATATTCTCAATGTTCCGTGAGATATACTCTCATCATACCCCATCGCGACCAATACATGAGGCGCCTCCTTCGATGAGGCGGAACACGCCGAGCCTGAGCTTGCGCAAATTCCATATTCGTTCAATTTATTTATTATGAACGCGGCTCGCTCAATCCCCTCAAAGATAAAAGAAGCAAGTCCGGGCAGGCGGTTCTCCGGATCGCCCGTAAGATACGCGCCTGAAATTTTTAGGACATTTTCTATTAGTTTATTTCTGTTTGATGTTATTCTTTCGATGTTTCCCGATAAATTTTCCGTTCCGTCTTTTATTGCCGCCGCCATTCCAACAATTCCCGGTACGTTTTCGGTTCCTGAACGATAGCCCTTTTCTTGTCCTCCGCCTGTTAAATATGGAGGCAGCGGCAGCGACAGCTTTGAAAATAAGGCGCCAACTCCCTTGGGGCCATGGAATTTATGCGCCGACATTGAAAGTAAATCAACTCCCAAAGCGCGGACGTTAATCGGTATATGCGCAACCGCCTGAACGGCGTCGGTATGGAATATGACACCCCTTTTATGCGCGACGTCGCAAAGCTCTTTGACTGGCAGTATTGTTCCAACAACATTATTTGCCATCATAATACTAACCAGTATCGTGTCGTCTCGGATATTTTGTTCAAGCTGTTCCGCCGTTATTTGTCCATATTTATTGGGATTTAATAAAGTTATTTCAAACCCGTGCTTTTGCAATTTCTCCAAAGTCTTTAATACGGCATTATGTTCAATGGCAGTCGATATAATATGCCTGCCTTTATTGCGTTTTAATTCGCAAACACTATGTATGGCCCAATTGTCACTTTCAGTGCCTCCGGAGGTAAAGAAAATTTCATTATTATATGCGCCGATTGCCGATGCGACCGTACGGCGTGAATTTT